>JACIZN010000025.1 GCA_014359405.1 Candidatus Caldatribacterium sp. | reverse complement strand
GAACTCGTGGGCAAGATTTCTCCCTCCATCGTGGTCCCTATGCACTACAAGACGCGCTTTTTGTCCTTCAGCCTCAATCCCGTGGAGCATTTCCTTAAGAATTTCGAGCGCGTGAAGTACTTAAAGAGCAGCTCCTTCACCGTCACGGCGAAAAATCTTCCGTCTCTCCTTGAAGTGTGGGTTCTTGAAATCTGAAGGTGTGGTATAATACGGGTCCTATGAAGGAGGGGGAGGAAACTCCCCCTTCCTCTTTGTTTGGCAAGGAGCGTGAAAATGCTCACGATATCTGTCTGTGTGGGAAGCTCATGCCACCTCAAAGGGGCGTACGAAATCATCAGCCAGTGTGAGCGCCTCATTGAGGAACTCGGCCTCAAGTCGGAGGTGGAGCTCCGGGGGACGTTCTGCCTTGGACGGTGCACCGAAGAGGGCGTGACGGTGGTTGTGGACGGCGAGGTTCTAAGCGGCGTTTCTCCGGAGAACTTCCGGAAGGTTTTCGAGGAGAAGGTGCTTTCTCGGCTCAGGGAGAATCCCCATGGCTGTCATTAGCACGATACAAACGAGCTGCCGGGACTGCTACAAGTGCGTCCGCCACTGCCCGGTGAAGGCCATCCGCATAAGCCTTGGCCACGCGGAAGTCGTGGATGAGCGGTGCATCAAGGACGGACGCTGCGTCCTTGTGTGCCCTCAGGGGGCAAAGAAGGTCCGCTCCGACCTTGAGCGGGCGAAAGAACTCCTCACAAGTGGAAGAACCGTCATCGCAAGCCTTGCGCCTTCCTTTGTCGCCGCTTTCCCTGAGGCCACCCCGGGGCAGGTGATCCGGGGACTTAAGATGCTCGGCTTTTCCGCCGTCCGGGAAACGGCAGAGGGGGCAGAGTGGGTGGCCCGGGAGCATGCGCTTCTTGTTGCAGAGGGCCGCACGGGGCTCATCACGAGTTCCTGCCCGGCGGTGAACTTCTTCATCACCCGGTACTTCCCGGAGTACACCGGGCACATCGCTCCCGTTGTCTCCCCCATGGTAGCCCACGGACGCCTCTTAAAGCGCGAGTACCCGGGGTCTTCGGTTGTCTTCATCGGTCCCTGCATCGCCAAGAAAGCCGAGGCGGAAGAGGAAGAGGTCCGGGGGGATGTGGATGTGGTCCTCACCTTTGCGGAGCTCCGGGAGTGGTTCAAGGAGGCGCGGATTGATCTTTCGGCCCTTCCTGAGGACTCCTTTTCCCCGGGAAGAGTCCGCTTTGCCCGGGCCTTTCCCGTTGAGGGAGGGCTCATAAAGAGCGCCTCTTTAGAGGCGGAGCTCCTCTCCCGGGAAATCATCACCATCACCGGGATTGAGCGCTGCCGGGAGTTCTTGAAGAGCTTCTCTCCGGAAAAGACGAAGCTCCGAATCATCGAAATGATGTCCTGTGAGGGAGGGTGCATCGACGGTCCGGTGCTCTCCTCCGCCCTTTCCCTCTACGAGCGGCGGGAGCGGGTCCTCGAGTACACGGAGCAATCCCTCAGGGCTCAGGAAGAGGCCCCGGTGTGCATGGACCCCCCGAATTTTCGCCGGAGTTTTGCCCCTGCGCCGATTCCAAAACCTGAGGTTCCCGAAGAGGAGATGCGCCGGATTCTTGCCCTCACCGGAAAATTCACCCCTCAGGATGAGCTCAACTGTGGGGCCTGCGGGTACAACACCTGCCGCGAGAAGGCGGAGGCCGTGTACCAGGGAATGGCCGAAGCAGAGATGTGCATCCCCTTCATGCGGACCCGGGCAGAGTCCTTTTCGAGCTTCCTCATGACGGTTACCCCAAACGGCATCGTTCTTGTTGATGAGGATTTGAGGATTGTGGAGATGAACCCCGCCCTGCGACGGATGCTTGGCCTTGTGGGAAAGCTCGTCGTGGGGAAGCGCATCGATGAGTTCCTCGATCCCTCACCCTTTGTGGAGGTGCTCCGCACGAGAAAAGCGGTGACGCATGAGGTTGTCTATCCCCAGTACCACAACCTCTGTGTGCGGCTTTCGGTCTTTTTCCTTGAGCGATCGCACCTCCTCATGGGGATTTTCGTGGACCTCACGAAAGAACGGGAACAGGAGGCGATGATGGAGGCGATTCGGGAGAAGACCATCGAGAAGGCCCAGCAGGTTATCGCCAACCAGATGCGGGTTGCCCAGGAAATCGCAAGCCTCCTTGGGGAAACCACCGCCGAGACCAAGGTGCTCTTGAACAAACTCATGCGCATCCTCCGGGGGGAGCTTGTGGAGGAATGAAGGATCTTTTCGTGGAGATTGCCTACGCCCAGGTTGCCAAATGGGGCGAGGAGCTCTGTGGGGACAGCGTGTGCTACGAAAAGGGTGCAGATTCAACCGTTTTGGCCTGGTCCGATGGTCTGGGGAGCGGAGTCAAGGCGAATATCCTCGCCACTTTGACTTCCCGAATCATCGTTTCCATGCTCCGGAGGAATTCCTCCCTTGACGACGTGGTGGAAACCCTTGCAGAGACCCTGCCGGTTTGCCGGGTTCGGAAGATTGCCTACAGCACCTTTTCGGTGGTGCAGGTATTTCCCGATGGGGAGACCTACATCGCCGAGTTCGACAACCCTCCCCTTTTCTGGATTCGGAACGGGAGAGTCATGTACCTCGAGCGTCGAAAGCGCGAAATCGGGAAAAGAGTGGTTCTTGAGGCAAATGTGAGGCTCCAGCGGAACGACTGGATTGTGGGCGTTACCGATGGGGTGGTCCATGCCGGGATTGGGGGACTTTGGAACCTGGGGTGGCGGTGGGAGAAGATTGCCTCCTTTCTTGAGAGCACGGTGAACGAGCACATGGACGCTAAGACACTTGCTTTGCGCATCATCGAGACCACCCGGAAGCTCTACCAGGGAAAACCGGGGGATGATGCCACCTGCGTGGTGGCGAAAATCCGCCTTCCCCGGCGCCTCATCCTCTGGGCCGGACCACCGGAGAATCCGGAAAAAGACCCGGAGATTGCAGAGCGTATCCTTTCCTTCCCCGGGAAAAAAGTCGTCTGCGGCGGGACAACGGGGAACATCCTGGCCCGCTTTCTGGGGAGAGAAATCCGGGTGGACCTTGCCTCCCTCCGGGAAGATGTTCCCCCGGTGGGGATTCTTGAGGGAGTGGACCTTGTGACGGAAGGAGTGCTCACGCTTGCTTCGGTTCTTCGGCGCCTCCGCCAGGGGGTTACGGAGAACGAGGTGCGGTATGAGAAGGACGGAGCAAGCAGGCTCCTTGCGCTTCTCTTTGAGGCCGATGAAGTCACCATCATCGGGGGGCGGGCCATAAACCCGGCGCACCAGAACCCGAGGCTCTCGGGGGAGCTCTCCCTCAAGGCGAGGATTCTTGAGGAGATTGCCGAGGAGCTCAAAAAGCGCGAGAAAGTCGTGCACCTTGAGTACTGTTAGCGGAGGTGGAAGTGGTGGAGAAGTCCGAGAATGCCCTTACGCTCGGTCGGAGCTTTGAAAAAGTCAACGCCATTCTTGAAAAGCACGGGTACGATCCCTCAAACCTCATCGCCATTCTCCAGGAGATCCAGGAGGAGTACCGGTACCTTCCGGAGGAAATCCTCACCTACGTGGCCACGGCCCTTCGGGTTTCCCCGGCCTACGTTTATGGAGTGGCCACCTTCTACGCCCAGTTCTCTTTGGAACCCAAGGGGAAGCACATCATCCGGGTCTGCGATGGGACCGCCTGCCACGTGAAGGGCTCTGAGAAAGTCCTCAAGGCAATCCGGGAGTACCTGGGCCTTCGGGAGGGAGAGAAAACGACACCGGACCTCCTCTTCACGGTGGAGACGGTGGCCTGCATTGGGGCCTGTGCCCTTGCCCCGGTTATGGCGGTGGACGATCAGGTCTACGGTCCCATGGATGAGGAAAAGGTGCGCCAGATTCTTGAGAAGCTCGAGCAGGAGAGTGAGGCGTCATGAGATTCTCAAGCCGGAAGGAGCTTGAGGAGTACATCGCGCAACTTAAGGCAAGAGAGGACTCCCAACGGGTCCTTGTGTGCATGGGAACGGGGTGTTTGGCCAAAGGGGCAGAAGCGGTGTACCGGAGGTTCGTGGAGGTGCTCAACGCAAGAGGCCTTGCCGTTCCCGTCTCCCTCGAGAGGGAAGAGAAGGAGAAGGGTTTCTCCCTGTGCCCCACAGGATGCATGGGGATTTGCGAGACGGGTCCCCGGGTTCGCATCGAGCCCCGGGGCATTCAGTACCTCCGGGTATCCCCGGAGGACGTTGAGGAAATCGTCGAGGAGACCCTGAAAAAGGGGAACATCGTGTACCGGCTCGTGCAGCAGGAGACCTCAAACGGAAAAGTGCAGTACTGGCCCCTCATGAAGGACGACCCCTTCTACCGCAAGCAAATTCGCCTGGTTCTGCGGAACTGCGGGAGCATCAATCCCGAGAACCTCGACGAGTACTTAGCGCGCGATGGGTACCTGGCCCTGGCAAAAGTCCTCACAGAGATGACTCCCGAGGACGTCATCGGGGAAATCACGAAATCCGGCCTTCGGGGCCGCGGGGGTGGAGGCTTTCCGACGGGCCGGAAGTGGCAGTTCGCCCGCATGGTGCGCTCGGACAAGAAGTACGTCATCTGCAACGGTGATGAGGGAGACCCCGGAGCCTTCATGAACCGCTGCCTCATGGAGGGGGACCCGCACGCCGTCATCGAGGGTTTAGCCATTGCCGGGTACGCCATAGGGGCAGACGAGGGCTACATCTACGTCCGGGCTGAGTATCCTCTCGCGGTGAGACGGCTCCGAAAGGCCATCCAGGATGCATATGAGGCTGGTCTTCTTGGCAAAAATATCCTCGGTACTGACTTCTCCTTCGATATTCGAATCAAAGAGGGAGCAGGGGCCTTCGTGTGCGGTGAGGAGACGGCGCTCATTGCCTCCATCGAGGGGAAGCGGGGCATGCCCAATCCCCGGCCTCCTTACCCGGCGCAGAAGGGCCTCTGGGGGAAACCCACCGTCATCAACAACGTCGAGACCTTAGCGAACGTCCCCCAGATTATCCTGAACGGGGCGTCCTGGTTCCGCTCCTTCGGAACAGCTACAAGCCCCGGCACAAAGACCTTTGCCCTCACGGGGAAGGTGAAGAACACTGGCCTTGTCGAGGTCCCCATGGGCATCACCCTGCGGGAGCTCATCTTCGATGTCGGTGGAGGTATCCAGGGCAACAAGCGCTTCAAGGCCGTCCAGATTGGCGGCCCTTCCGGAGGGTGTCTCTCCGAGGCGTATCTTGATCTCCCGGTGGACTACGACTCCCTCTGCGGGGCGGGTGCCATCATGGGGTCTGGGGGACTTGTGGTCCTCGATGAGGACACCTGCATCGTGGAGGTGGCCCGGTTTTTCATGAGCTTCACCCAGAGCGAGTCCTGCGGGAAGTGCGTCCCCTGCCGGGAAGGGACAAAGCACATGCTGAACATCCTCCAGAAGATTGTGGACGGCCGGGCAACTCTTGAAGATCTCTTGCTCCTTGAGGAAGCGGCTTTGGTCGTTAAGGACGCATCACTCTGTGGTCTTGGGAAGACGGCGCCGAACCCGGTCCTCACCACTTTGCGGTACTTCCGGGATGAGTACCTCGATCATGTGGTCCACAAGGTCTGTCCCGCCCATGTGTGCCAGGCGATGCGGGAGTTCTGGATTGATCCCGAGAAGTGCCGCACCTGCGGGAAGTGCGCCCGGGTGTGCCCGGTGGCCTGCATCTCCGGCCGCCCGAAAGTCCCGTACGTCATCGACCAGACAAAGTGCATAAAGTGCGGCTCGTGCTTTGAGGCTTGTCCCTTTGACGCCATTGTCATTCGGTGGAGGAGGAAGGACCAATGAGCGAAGTAGGGAAGAAGATCATCATCGTCGACAACCAGGAAATCCCCCTTGAGGGGGAGCGGAATATCCTTGAGGTGGCCCGGAAGGCAAATATCGACATCCCCACCTTCTGCTACCATTCAGACCTCAGCGTGTACGGAGCTTGCCGAATGTGCCTCGTGGAGGTCGAGGGAAGAGGGCTCATGCCCGCCTGTTCCACGCCTCCTGAGCCCGGGATGGTTATCCGCACGAACACCGCCCGGGTCCTTGAGGCTCGGAAGATGATTGTGGAATTCTACCTTGCCAATCACGAGCGGGACTGCACGGTCTGCGAGCGGAACCTGAACTGCCGTCTCCAGGAAATGGCCTCCCGCATGGGGATTACACGGGTGCGCTTTGGGGAGCGGACCGAGAAACTCCCCAAGGACGATTCCACCTTTTCTCTTGTGCGGGACCCAAACCGCTGCATCCTCTGCGGGGACTGCGTTCGGGCCTGCCGCGAAATTGAAGGCATCGGCATCTACGACTTCACGCACCGGGGGGCAAAAGCCCAGGTGGAGCCGGCTTTTGGGAAGAAGCTCTCGGAAGTTGAGTGCGTCTATTGCGGGCAGTGCGCCATCCGCTGCCCAACCGCCGCTTTGGTGGTGAAATCAGAGCTTGATGCGGCGTGGAGAGCAGTCCTTGATCCCGAAAAGTTCGTCGTTGCCCAGATTGCCCCGGCGGTGCGGGTGGCCATCGGTGAGGCCTTTGGCCTTCCTCCCGGAGAAATCACAACCGGCAAAATCGTCGCCGCCCTGAAGAAAATCGGCTTCGACCGGGTGTACGATACCTCTTTTAGCGCTGATCTTGTCGTCGTTGAGGAGGCGGAGGAGTTCTTCCGGAGGCTCCAGAACAATTCCCGTCTGCCTCAATTCACCTCCTGCTGCCCTTCCTGGGTGGTCTTTGCCGAGCGGAACTACCCCTTCTACCTCGAGCACCTCTCTTCGGTCCGCTCGCCGCAGCAGGTCTTCGGCTCCGTCATTCGGAACTTCGTCTCGAAGATGGAGAACGTTCCCAATGAGCGCCTGGTTTCTGTTTCCATCATGCCCTGTGTGGCGAAGAAGTTCGAAGCCCGCCGTCCTGAGTACGTCCACGATGGAATACCCGATGTCGACATCGTCCTCTCGGCTCAGGAGACCATCAAGATGATTAAAATGGCAAACATAGACTTTAAGGAACTCGACCCCCTTCCCTTTGACGTTCCCTTGAGCGCCGGAAGCGGTGCAGGGGTTATCTTTGGCGTCACCGGAGGGGTGACGGAAGCCGTTCTCCGCTACGCCTACGAGCGCCTCACCGGAAAAGAGCTCAAGGAGGTGGAGTTCAAGACCGTTCGGGGCTTTGAGAGCGTCCGGGAGGCGGAGGTGGACTTTGACGGGCGCTTGGTGCGGGTGGCCATTGTCCACGGTCTTGCCCACGCCCAGAGGCTCATTCAGGAGGTCCGGGAGGGGAAGCGCTCCTACGACTTCATCGAAGTCATGAACTGCCCGGGAGGGTGCATCGGCGGTGGGGGCATGCCCTTCGGGTATCCCGACTACCAGATGGTCCTCAAAAAGCGCGCCGAAGGACTCTACAACGCCGATCGCCTGAGCCCGGTGCGGAAAGCCCAGGACAACCCGGCGGTGAAGCTCATCTACGAGCGGTGGCTCAAGCACCCAGGGAGCGAAATCGCCGAGCGGTACCTCCACACCCACTACTACTCAAGGCGGCGCATTTCTGACGAAGTCATCCGCATCCAGGAGGCAAAGAGCGCCCGAAAAGTGGATGTTGCCGTCTGCGTCGGGACAAGCTGCTACCTCAAAGGCTCGTACAACATCCTCCAGAAGCTCCTCAAGCTGGCAAAGGACTACGGCGTTGAGGACCGCTTGAGTATCGGAGCCACCTTTTGCCTCGAGCGCTGCACCAAGGGACCGAACATCCGGGTGAACGAGGAAATTGTTTCTGGGGTGAGCGAGGAGAACCTCAGGGAAATTTTCGAGCGAATCATTCTCCCCGAGCTTGAGCGGGTGGGGTGAGAAAAGCGCAGGGACCTGTATCAAGGGGGTCCCTGCACCTCTATTCCTTTGGCCTCCACCCTCCCAGAGAGGGAGTTGTGCCCCAAAATTTTGGATTCTGCGAGAGAGCCCTGAGGATATGGCATTGCCTGGTGCACTTTCCCCCGGAACTCCCGGGGGTGCTTGAAGGACCTGGAATTGTGAAGTGTCCCACATGATGTGAACCGAAACACAAGTTTGATTTTTTCCTCCTCTCACTTTAAAATCAGGGAAAGGGGGTGAAAGTAGAGAGCACCGCGATTCTCAATCCTTCTGGAAAGACCTCGGAAACCAGGCCTCGCTCTGAAGACGGAGGAATACGCTAACTGCAGCATAAGGTGTGTCTGGTGGTATCTTGAAAAAAGTCCCTAAGGAGGATGGAAAATGAAGCGGGGAAAAGTTATTTTTATTCTTCTTGCTCTGTGTGGGCTTGTCCTTCTCTGCGGCTGCAGCGGAACCACCACGGTGAGCGACCGAGAGAAAATAGAGGCCACCATAGAAGGTTTCTTCAGAGCTCTTTTCTCCTCCAGGCTCGAGGAAGCAAGATCTTACCTTGTGCCCGGCGGTCCAACCGAGACAGAGCTCAACTCTCTATACGAAGAGTTCCTTGAAGTTACAACACAGCTTGCTGCTTGTGAAATCACCGTGGATGCTACGCTGGGTGATGTTGAGATAAACGGAAACCGTGCTGAAGCAACCGTAAGCTCGTTGGAGCTCTGCGCCACCTGCCCGGGGCAAACAGGACCCTCCTGTTTCTCCCTTTCAGGGGGCTCGTTCCAGTTGGAGAAACACAGTGGAGAGTGGCTGATTTACTGAAGACTCAGGGGCCGGGCTTCTCCGGCCCTCCTTTGATAAGCGTTCCTCTTGCTGCAAGTTCCGAAACCTCCTGGGCTTCTCCGAAGGTATCGGGGTAAGCGTCCTTTTCGAGTACATCTGGTTTGTCCATGGTTTTATTGGGTTTTAAGCTCCAGGCCCTTCTCGTGAGGGATTCTGGCAACCTGGTTTTGGGTCTTTCGAGGATGCCGTCCTCGACCATGTTGCGGAAAAAGAGGAAAGACAGAAAGGACGTCTGCAGAGTCTTGACTTTTGGCTAAATGAAACAGAACTTGTAAAAACCGTCCGGTCTCTCTATAATGTACTTGAGAAAAACAGAAGGAGAGGTGGCTGAGTGGACGAAGGCGCCCGCCTGGAGAGCGGGTAGGCAGGGATAGAACCTGCCTCGTGGGTTCGAATCCCACCCTCTCCGCCAGATTTGCCTCTAATCGTGCTAGACGGGGAGTTAGCGGTGCCCTGTACCTGCAATCCGCTATAGCAGGGTCGAATTCCGGCATGAGGTCCTTCCTTTCAGCGCTGGCTGGGGAAGCGGAGTGTTGAGGGCTGGGTCCTGCGCGACGAATCCTCGCCAACCCCGCCAGGCCCGGAAGGGAGCAACGGTACGCGAGGCTCTTCGGGTGCCGCAGGGGTGCCTGGTCGGAGCTACCAGCCCCGGTACAGCTGGGAGGGAGCGATCGAGTGACGGTGCACGATTAGAGGCAATTTTGTGGTCTCGTAGGGGTGTTCCCTTGTCGTACCTTGCGCTCTACCGAAAGTGGAGGCCCTGGCGTTTTGAGGACATCGTCGGCCAGGATGTCGTCGTTCGGGTCCTTGTGAATGCGCTCCGCACCCAGCGCGTCTCCCATGCTTACCTCTTCTGTGGTCCCCGGGGAGTGGGGAAGACCACAACCGCCCGGGTGCTCGCGCAGGCGCTGAACTGCGAGAAGGGCGTAACGCCTGAGCCCTGCGGGACTTGCCCGTCCTGTGTGGCCATCCAGAAAGGAAGGTCTCTTGATGTGATTGAAATCGATGCGGCGTCCCACCGGGGGATTGACGAGATACGGGAGCTTCGGGAAAACGTGAAGTACGCGCCCTTTGAGTCCCGCTTCAAGGTGTACATCATCGACGAGGTCCACATGCTCACCCAGGAAGCCTTCAACGCCCTCCTCAAGACGCTTGAAGAACCCCCGGAGCATGTGGTCTTCATCCTTGCCACCACCGACCCGAGGCGCCTCCCTGAGACGGTTCTCTCCCGGTGCGTCAAGCTCATCTTCAACCCCATCCCTCACGAGGCCATTGTGGCCCAGCTTCAAAAGATTTCCTCCCTTGAGGGGTTTGCAGTTGCGGAAGAGGTTCTCCACCTTGTGGCCCGCAAGGCTGGGGGTTCCCTCCGGGATGCAGAGAGCCTCTTGGAGCAGCTTTTTGCCCTCGGGGAACGGGAGATTTCCCTCTCCATGGCGGCAAAGGTTTTGCGGGACATAGAACCCCGGGACCTTGATGCCTTTTTTACCACCCTCCGTGAGGGAAACCTTGAGAAAACCCTTATTACCCTTGAGGAGTGGCTCTCCCGGGGCCTTGGTCCTGAGGACATCTCGGGGAGCCTAGCCGCGTACTTCCGGGACCTCCTTGTGGTCCTCTCAGTGGGCGAGTACAATCCCCTTTTTGGCATTCCGAAATCCCGCTGGAGTGTTCTCCGGGACCTTGCCTGTGGCCTTACGCCTTCCACCCTGCGGCAGGTCCTTGAGCGCCTGCGGGTCCTTGAGGGGGACCTGCGGCGTCTCCCATACAGTCGCGTTTTGCTTGAAGTTGCCCTTCTCGATATAATAGAGTACTTGGGGCAGAAAAAGGAGAGCGTGCCGGTTCCACCCCCGCCGCAGCCGGAGGTGGATTTCTGGCAGGAGGTTCTCAGGGAAATCAAGCGCTCGAAGATATCCCTGTACGCTTTCCTGCAGCTTGCAGAGGTTCGCTTTGAGGAGCCCTCTCGTCTTGTGGTGGCCTTTGGACCGGACTGCCGGTTCCACAAGGAGAGCGTCGAGCGGCGGGAGAACCTCGAGATTCTTGAGAAGGCAATTCTCCGGGTGCGGGGAAAGCGATGTCGCATTGAGTGTGTTTTAAAGGACGGGGCCGCGCAGGCGGCGGTGGCCCCTCCGGTTCCTGAAAAGAACGAGAAGCCGACCCGCTCGCAGGTTGCCGAGCGGAGCACGGCGCTCCCGGAAATTCTCAACCTCTTTGAAGGGACCGTAGTGCACTACGTTCCCATCGAGCAACCCGAGCAACCCAAGGGCAGGTGGGAAGATGCAGAACTGGAAAAATCTGATGAGAGAAGCCCAGAAGATGCAGGCTAAGCTGGCAAAGGTGCAGGAGGAGCTCCGGCAGAAAGTCGTGGAGGCCACAAGCGGTGGCGGCATGGTGCGGGTTTCCTGCAACGGCCAGCAGGAGATTCTGAGCATCCACATCGACCCTGAGCTCCTTGAGGAGAAAGATATCGAGATGCTCCAGGATCTCATTCTCGTTGCCGTGAACGAGGCGCTCCACAGGTCCCGGGAGCTTGCCCAGGAGGAACTGGCGAAAATCACTGGGGGCTTCAACATCCCAGGTCTTTGAAGGTGGAAGGAGTGCAGGAGGCGTATCCTGAGTCACTGGACCGGGTTATTCGTGCCCTTTCAAAACTCCCCGGTATCGGTCCCAAAACTGCGCAAAGGCTTGCTTTCTACCTTGTGAAATCCCCCTCTGGTGAGCTCGAGGAGCTCCTGCGGGCTCTTGAGGACATGCGGCGGAGAATCCGCTTCTGCAAAAAGTGCGGCTTCTTCAGCGAAGAAGAGCTCTGCCGCATCTGCCAGGACCCCTCCCGTGAAACCCACACCCTCTGCGTGGTGGAACGACCCCAGGATATCTTTGCTTTAGAGCGGGCCGGTTTCCGGGGGCGGTACCATGTGCTCCAGGGGGTGCTGTCGCCTCTTTCGGGAATTGGTCCTCAGGACATCCGCATTCCCGAGCTCTTTGAAAGAATTCAGGAGGAAGCGGTGAAGGAGGTGATTCTGGCTCTGAATCCATCTGTGGACGGGGAAGCGACGGCTCTCTACCTCGCCCAGAAACTCAGCACTTTCCCCGTGAAAGTCACCCTCATTGCCCGGGGATTGCCCTCGGGAGGAGATCTCGAGTTCGCCGACGAGGTGACTCTTGCCCAGGCCCTTGAAGGGAGAAGGGAAATTCGTTTTGGTCCAGGAAAGGAGGCTCTCTAACCTTGGAAAAGCCCTTGGAAATTCGATGGCACGGCCGAGGAGGCCAGGGAGTAGTCACGGCCTCCCGAATTCTTGCCGATGCCCTGCTTCGGGAAGGGAAGTACTTTCAGGCATTCCCTGAGTACGGCCCAGAGCGGATGGGTGCTCCGGTGAAGGCGTACAACCGGGTGAGCGATAAGCCCCTTCGTATCCACTCGGGAGTGACGAATCCGGATATCGTCGTGGTGGTGGACCCCACGCTTCTTGGGGCGGTGGATGTGCTCGAGGGCCTTGTGGAGAACGGCACGGTGGTGGCCAATTTCCCCGGTACCCCTCAGGAGCTCCGGAACCGCATCGGCTTCTCAGGAGGAACCGCGGTCGTGGTCGATGCGTCTTCGATTTCCCGGGAGATTCTGGGAAGGGTTGTGGTGAACACCCCGGTTCTTGGGGCTCTCTGCCGGGTGCTCCCTCAGGTACGCCTTGAGAGCGTCCTTGAGGCGGTAAAAGCCCAGTTCGGCGAGAAGCTCCGGGCGGAAATAGTGGAGAAGAACCTCTTGTGCTTGCAGAGGGCGTATGAGGAGGCGCAGATAGGATGAGTAAGCTCAAGAGCTGGAAGGAACTCACCCCCGGTGGACTTATTCTTGAGGCAGGAAACGCCCGCACGTACAAAACCGGTGACTGGAGGACGGAGCGACCGGAGGTCGACAAGGCCAAGTGCATCAACTGCTTCTTCTGCTGGGCGTACTGTCCAGATGGGTCCGTAGTTGTCGATGCCGACAAGGGAACCATGGAGGGTTTTGACTACGACCACTGCAAAGGCTGTGGCATCTGTGCGAGCGTCTGTCCCAAGCAGGCCATAACCATGGTTCCAGAGCGATAGGAAAGCGAGGGAGGTCCCGTGAAAGTCACACAGGAACGTAAAGTCGTGGGTCTCAACGGGAATGCCGCAGCGGCGCACGCCATGCGCCAGATTGTTCCCCATGTCGTTGCGGCCTACCCCATTACCCCACAGACGGATTGCGTGGAGCGGTTTGCGGAGTTCGTGAGCGAAGGCCTTGTGGACACGGAGTTCGTGACTGTAGAGAGCGAGCACAGCGCCCTGAGCGCCTGCATTGGTGCGGCCGCCGCCGGTGGGCGGGTTATGACGGCCACCTCCTCCCAGGGCCTTGCCCTCATGTGGGAGATGCTCTACATTGCTTCAAGCATGCGCCTGCCCATCGTCATGATGGTGGTGAACCGGGCGCTCTCCGGGAACATCAACATCCACTGCGACCACTCCGACACCATGGGAGCCCGGGACGCAGGGTGGATCCAGCTCTTCTCCGAGAACGCCCAGGAAGTCTACGACAACATGATTCAGGCGGTGCGCATTGCCGAGGACATGCGGGTCCGGCTCCCGGTTATGGTGACGCAGGACGGGTTCATCATCAGCCACGCCGTCGAGCGGGTGGAGCTCCTCGGGGATGACGAGGTGAAAGCTTTCGTCGGTCCCTACAAGGCGCTCTATCCTCTTTTGGACCTGAAGCATCCCGTAACCTATGGGCCCCTGGATCTCTTCGACTACTACTTCGAGCACAAGCGCTCTCAGATTGAGGCCATCGACAACTGCCTCCCGGTGATTGAGGAAGTGGGCCGGGAGTTCGGGAAGCTCTCCGGGAGATTCTACGGCCTCCTTGAGAAGTACCGCTTAGAGGACGCGGAGTACGCAGTGGTGGCTTTGGGCTCAACCTGTGGGACGGCCAAAGAAGCGGTGGACCGCCTCCGGGATCGAGGGAAGAAAGTCGGGCTCCTCAAGATTCGCTGCTTCCGGCCCTTCCCCAAAGAAGAGGTTATCCGCGCCCTTGCCCCTCTTAAAGGGGTTGCGGTTCTGGATCGCTCCGTTACCTTTGGAGGTTTCGGAGGACCGGTCTTCACCGAGGTTCGCTCGGCGCTCTACGATGTCTCCCCACGGCCCCTCGTCATCGACTTCTACTACGGCCTCGGCGGGCGGGACATCTACGTCGAGGACATCGAGAAGGCCTTCGCCCGTATTGAGGACGTCGTTCGCGCAGGACGGGTGGACAAGCACATCGACTATCTCGGCCTGAGAGAGTAAGGGAGGGACACGACGATGCCGACTCTGAAAGAGCTTGCCAAAAGACCCGAGCGTCTCACCCCGGGGCACAGGCTCTGCGCCGGATGCGGGGCACCCATTGCGGTGCGCCTCATCCTTGCGGCAGCGGACAAACCCGTGGTGGTGGCCAACGCCACCGGATGCCTCGAGGTTTCAACCACCATTTTCCCGTACACAGCCTGGAACATTCCCTGGATCCACAGCGCCTTCGAGAACGCCGCAGCCACCATCGCCGGTGTCGAGAGCATGTACCGGGCAAAGCGCAAACGAGGCGAAATCGACGAGGAAATCTACTTCGTGGCCTTTGGGGGAGATGGAGGAACCTACGATATCGGCCTTCAGGCGCTTTCTGGGGCCCTCGAGCGGGGCCACCGATTCCTCTACGTGTGCTACAACAACGAAGCCTACATGAACACCGGTATCCAGCGCTCGAGCGCCACACCCCTTGGAGCCTGGACGACCACGAGTCCTGTGGGAAGGGTTCTCCCCGGGAAAACCCAGTGGCGGAAGAACCTTACCGAAATCGTTGCCGCCCACGGCATCCCCTACGTTGCCCAGTCGGTGGCCTCGAACTGGCGGGATCTCGTGAACAAGGCAGAGAAAGCCTTCCACACCAACGGGCCGTCCTTCATCAACGTCCTTGCCTCCTGCAACCGCGGCTGGCGCCACGATCCTGCGGACACCCTGAAAATCATGCAGCTTGCTGTGGACTGCTGCATCTGGCCTCTCTATGAGGTGGAGAACGGCGTCTACCGGCTCACGTACAAGCCAAAGGAGAAAAAACCCGTTGAAGAGTGGCTCAAAGCCCAGGGTCGCTTCCGCCACCTCCTTGCCCCGGAGAACCGCCACGTTGTCGAGGCCTTCCAGCGGTACGTGGACGAGGAGTGGGAGAGACTCCTCAAAAAGTGCGGTGAAGCCTGAGAAAACGACGGCAATCCCTGAAACACCGCAGGGGTAGGACTGCCCCTGCGGTGATTTTTTAAAGGGATTAGGAGTTAGCCAATGGCCAATGGGGTGGGGGCTTAGTAGCCAACCCCCAATCCCCAATTCCTAATTCCTGCTTTTTCGTCCCTCATCGGTAGGCACAAAAGGCCGGATTCAGGAATTAGGCAATGGAAATTGGTTTCAGAGGTGGGACACAAAAACCAAGGGACAGGATGCACCACTGCTTTCTAAAAGTAACCCTCCTTTTTGAGGGAAAGCCAGCCATCGCGGGCAATGATGATGTGATCCAGAAGTTCGATCCCCAAAAGCTTCCCGGCCTCGGCAAGTTGGCGGGTAACGGCAAGGTCCTGGGGGCTGGGCTCGGGCTTCCCTGAAGGGTGGTTATGGGCCACGATGATGCCGGCGGCGCGGTCGGCAATGGCGTCGGCAAAAACTTCCCGGGGATGAACCTGAGAGGAGTCCAAAAGTCCTACTGTCACCACCCGGGTTTGTATCACTTCCCCGGCTCCGTTCAGGGTGAGGCACAAGAAGTATTCCTGCTTTTTGTCGGCGATATGCTGAATGTAGGGAATTACGTCCTTTGGTTCACGGATCACCGGCCGTTCCCGCTGGGAAAAGCGGCGGGCAAGTTCAAACGCCGCAACAATCTGGCACGCTTTGGCTTTGCCCACCCCTGAGACCTTGCGAAAATCCTCCACCGAAAAGCGGGGGAGGTTAGACCCAGCCTTGTCCAGAATCAGGCGGGCCAGTTCCAGAGCGCTCTTTCCGGCAACCCCGGTGCGGAGGAGGATGGCCAAAAGCTCGGCATCGGAGAGAGCCTCCGGCCCCATCTTCAGGAGCTTCTCTCGGGGTCTTGCAAAATCCGGCAAATCCTTAATCCGCCTGGTACGCATCCGACGCTGGCCCCCATCGGGGACACCTTTCCCCTCCATTATCTTACCCCCCTGTACCGGCGAACGTTCAGCGCTTTCCACTGCAGCAAGGGATGCTGCTTGATCCGTTGGGCCAGCCCCTCATCTTGTGTTAAAAGCGAGGACCTGATCTCACCGTGATCGAGCAGTAGGTTCAGAAATTCTCGCTCTGCATCGGTAAAATCAAGCAGCAAGCCAATTTTCTCCCGGCATTCCTCAACGATCTGGGCTACCCACGTACGAACATCTCCTGCGGTTTCCAAAAAGCCTCTGTGCAGAAGTGGTAAGAGCTGAGACCTGAGTTCCCTTTCGTGAAAGTCCACGTCCTGGACGGTTACATTGCGCCAATCACGCCGGCTCATGGCACCGTAAACAACAGTTCCCACCTGTGCCAAACGTACTTTCATAGCGGAGCAACCACTTGCCGCCTGCGTGCTCTTCTTCGGCCGTGATCCGCCCGATTGCGAATCCCTCGCGTTTGCACACGGCGCGAATGGCTTCCTCCACCTTTGGGCGCTCCTCTTGCATGCTCTGGAGTTCAGGACTCCCCACATAGTTGAGATCGAGATCGATGGAGAGCCTTGGGAGATCGGCAAGGAAAAGATTCACGGCGGTTCCATCCTTTAAAACCAGGCGGCCTTTAAGGAAGGGGTGGTGGAACAGGGCCTTGAGAAGTTGCAGCAAGAGCATGGCCTTTTCCAGTATTTCCGGACGGAAGCCGGTGGCTTCTGCCACGGAAAGGGCGCTCTCTCTGGAGATCCTCACAGGACTTCCTCCCAGCGTCGTTCCAGGATTTCTTGAGGAACTACCAGATTCCATTCCGAAACGAGCCGTCCCGATTTCCTGGGTGTGCGCACGAGGTAGTGGGGACTTTTGGGCCGACGAGCTCGCAGAGGGGCAAGATGGCGCTCCTCGACCATGAACCTCTCCCTGTGTTGCTCAAGGAAAAAGCCCACCTTGGCGGCGGTGGTTGCGTTTTCCAAAAGCAGTGTATACTCAAGAACCACATCCAGATCGAAGAACTCCACCGTCTCCAGTGAACGCCATATCTCCTCCCATCCGCCTCCCAGATCGGGGCGATCCAGGACATCGACCAGCGTCCGCTCAAGACTGGTTACCCGAACAAAAAGCCCAGCTCGCTCGTAGGTTTCCACAGCGAAAAACTCCTTGCCCTTGCGGCGAAGTGCTTCAGGAAAGGGAACTCGCCGGAACGTATAACCGCGAAACGTCAGGGGGGCGGAACGTCGCAAGCTGAGGTAAAGAATGAGAGAACCGACCGAGTATGCCTTGCCGTAGAACTCAAGGGCGGTATGGTAGCCGAGCACTGCGTCCTCTGCCATTTTGGCTCCCAGGAGGTAGGGGTCCACCGGGCATGCGCCTGGGTCTGCGCCATGGGGTACCACAACGTACAAACCGCGGCGAGCGCGCACTATTCGTCCGTTCTTCTGATGGTAAGCAAGGAGGGCTTTGCGGGTCCATTTGCTGAACGAACCGTGTTGCGCAAGGAATGCCCCGAGCTCGTCTGTGGTAAACACCGGATGCCGGGCAAGGAACTCCTCTATCATCTTGTTCAACCCTTACTTGACAATTATACAACGTAAGGCTAAGAAAATTAGCCCCTTCACGCAGAAAATTCAAGCCTACCCATGCGCAGTCTTCCACAACTTCTCAGGAGCTCTGTTCACCGCTTGTTTGCACACAGCGTTTACCTCTTTAGCAGTTCTTTGAGCTTGAGAAAGCCTCGGCTAATGAGGTAATTGATAGTCGCTTCTGCTTCCTTCCTCGAGTTAGGATCCCGTAAAGCTCTTTCGAGGATACTCTGAATATGGTCCATGCTGAGATGGAGTTCCCACCCATCCTGGTCTCCTTCTGCAATCATTTTCAGACACCTCACGGATTGGAGCGGATATTGTTGCGCCGTCTTTCCAAGATGTTCCAGCACGGTACTCGTAGGCTCAGTTTTACGGACAAGGCGGAGCGATTCCAAGAGGTTCTCAAGAGCCCAGCTTACATCGAACTTATCCGAAGTGAACCACCAACCAAAGGCAGCCAGTTCTTTTGCAAACTCAGCAGGTGACTGAGACTGTTTGGCCACTTCTAAGCGGGTTTCCCAGAGCCTTTTGAGTCGATCAAGGACTTCCTGAGGAACCTCCCTGCAGGTTCGTACTATACGCCCAATAAAGGATATTGCGTATCCCCTGAGGGCATCAGACGCTTTCTTCCAGAAATCGGCAAGCAAAGAATCTTCAAGCGAGAGCGCCCCATACCCGTAGAGCAACATGAGGTGCTCTGCAAGTTTCTCGTCTGGGTTAGCAGGCCAGGATGCATGGTATTCGCGAGTACCAACCCGTTGCACTGCATGGTAGTACTGCTCTCGGAGGAGATTGAAAACACTCTTAGAAGTCTCAGAAGGCAGGCAAAAACTTACGTAGGTATCCCAGGCTGCATCGAAGTGGGCTTCTTGGTTTTCATCAAGAGGGAAAATGTACCCGACATGCTCACGCGCCCATTGCTCATCCAAAACCACAAGCCAAGGGAACCAGAAGCCGTAGACAGCACGAATTGCTAACGATGGGTCCTTTGCGGTATTCAAATGTGTATTGAGGACTTCTCGAACCTCGGGCATGTTTTCGAAACCTTTCTGAAGCCCTTCCTTCGAGTCCGGTCCTTTTTCCAGATGCCGCTGTACCCAGAGCGCATAGCGGATGGCTGCTTCCATGGCCACACCACGAGTGGTGTTGATGGCAAGAGTGGCCGGATCCATGTTGGGTTCACCGTAACGCTGTTCGTCCTCAGGTGTCGGATCGGGGTCTTCTGTCAGCGGTTCCAAGATGGCCCACACTTTCTCTCGGAATCCGATAGGGATACTGCCTGGACGGTTCTCTAACCCCGCAGAGAGAAGATCCGCGATGGCTTTGCGCGTCCAATCCCAGTCGGGATCGGCCTCTATGCCTCGAATCTCCCGGCCAGCAATCTCTCGTGGTTGTGAGAGCACCCATTGGCAGAGGTCCAGAACTGGTCCCCAATCGAAGGTCTTTTCTTTCCCCAGGGCTTCCCTAAGGCC
>JACIZN010000024.1 GCA_014359405.1 Candidatus Caldatribacterium sp. | reverse complement strand
CTTTCCCAGAAAGCGGCGGAAATCGCCTTAGACCTTCCGGAAGAGGAAATTCAGAAAATGGTGGATTACTACCGGCAAAATGTGGCCGTAGCCTCCGAGATTCTCAGGGAAGGGGGTTTCCGATTCTTCGAGCCCCAGGGTGGGTACTACATCTGGGTCGATGTACGGGAATTCGGTATGTCTTCCCTTGAGTTCTGCAAGACCTTCCTTCGGGAGAAGGGCGTCGCCTTAGCCCCAGGAGATACCTTCGGAGAAAGTGGCGAGGGATTTGTGCGGATATCGATTTGCCGCAAGCGGGAAGAGGTTGAAGAGGGGGTGCGGAGGCTATCGGCCTTAAGGAGGGAGAGGAAATGAAGAGCCCAGTTCTTGCCATCACCATGGGAGACCCTGCCGGCGTTGGACCGGAAATCGTGGTCGGAACCCTGAGCCATTTCGATGTGAATGCCCGGGCTCTTGTGGTGGGAGACCGGAAAGTCCTTGCCAAGGCCGAGCGGATTCTCGGGGTTACGATTCCCTGGAAAGAAGCCCGCTTCCCCCTTGAAGGCGAAGGCCCCTTCCTCCTTGACCTTGGGAACGTCGACATGGAGACGTTCGCCTGGGGGAAGATTTCGGCAATGAATGGGAAGGCAAGCTTTGCCTACGTTGCGAAGGCGGTGGAAATCGTGCTCTCTGGTTTTGCCGATGCTTTAGTTACCGCTCCGGTGAACAAAGAGGCGCTCCATGCAGCCTCTGTTCCGTACATAGGTCACACCGAGATGCTTGAGGCTCTCACCAAAGCCAAAGAGGCCCTCACCATGTTCCAGGTGGGGAATCTGCGGGTCTTCTTCTTTACGAGACATGTTCCCCTCAAGGAGGCAATTGCCCGCATCAAAAAGGAAAACCTTGCCCTTTTCGTGCGGCGCGTCTTTGCTTACCTCAAGGCCTTAGGGGTACAAAACCCCAGGGTGGCGGTGGCAGCCCTCAATCCACACGCCGGAGAAGGAGGACTCTTAGGAAAAGAAGAAGAGGAAGAAATTGCTCCAGCAGTGGCGTCGCTTCGGAATGAAGGGTACGACGTTTCCGGCCCATATCCGGCGGATTCGGTCTTCTTCTTTGCCTACCAGGGGAGGTTTGATGCAGTTATCTCCCTCTACCACGACCAGGGTCATATCGCCACGAAGTGCCTTGATTTCTTCAAAACCGTGAGCGTCACCCTTGGTCTCCCCTTCATCCGAACGTCCCCGGACCACGGGACGGCGTTTGACATCGCCGGAAAGGGAATCGTGCGCTACGAGAGCATGTACGAAGCCTGCCGGGTGGCCGCCTCGTATGCCCCCCTATACGCCCCGCCACTTGAAGATGCAACATGAAAGAGGAGGGAGAACAAGAGAGAGCGAAAAAGGCCGGCCATGGGAAGGGATGGCCTCGGTCCACACCCCTCCCAGGTTCCCTAAGTTGCTCCCCCAGTAGAGTTCTGAGTCGCTGTTCAGAATCTCCTCGTAGAAACCTTCCCGGGGAACACCCACCCGGTATCCAAAGCGAGGAACAGGGGTGAAGTTCAGGACGAAAACCAGGAAATCGTTGGGGTCCTTGCTCTTTCGGATGAAAGAGATGACCGAGTTCTTGGCATCGTTGCAGTCAATCCACTCGAAGCCCTCGTGCCGGCAATCGAGTTCCCAGAGGGATTTTTCCCGAAGGTAAAGGTGGTTGAGGTCCCGGACGTAACGGTGGAGCTTCCTGTGGGGTTCAAAGTCAAGGAGGAACCAGTCGAGTTCCGTATCGTGGTTCCATTCCCGACGCTGCCCAAATTCCCCTCCCATGAAGAGGAGCTTCTTTCCTGGGTACCCAAACATGAGCCCCAAAAGGAGCCGGAGATTGGCAAACTTCTGCCAGTCATCCCCGGGCATTTTCTCAAGGAGACTCCGCTTCCCGTGGACAACCTCATCATGGGACAGGGGAAGGATGAAGTTCTCGGAAAAAGCGTACCAGATGGGGAAAGTAAGGTTCCCATGGTGGTACTTCCGATAAATAGGGTCCTTGCTCATGTAAAGGAGAATGTCGTTCATCCAGCCCATGTTCCACTTGAAGAGGAACCCGAGTCCCCCAAGGTAGGGAGGGAGTGTCACCCCAGGCCAGGCAGTGGACTCTTCGGCAATGGTGGCAATTCCCGGAAAGGCGGTGTACACCCGCTCGTGGAGGAAGCGCAAGAAGTCTATGGCCTCGAGGTTCTCCTTTCCCCCGAAGCGGTTGGGAACCCACTCCCCCTCCTTCCTCCCGTAATCCAAATAGAGCATGGAGGCAACCGCATCAACCCGTAGGGCATCGATGTGGTAGATTGCAAACCAGAAAAAGGCGTTGGAAAGAAGGAAACTCCTCACCTCGCAGCGGCCGTAGTTGAAGATGTAGCTCCCCCAGTGGGGATGTTCCCCCCTGCGGGGATCGAGGTGCTCGTAGAGGGCGGTGCCATCGAATCTCCCCAAACCGTGGGCGTCTTTTGGGAAATGGGCAATGACCCAGTCAAGGATAACCCCAATGCCGTGGCGGTGGCAGAGGTCCACCAGGGCCATGAAATCCTTTGGATTCCCAAAGCGGCTCGTGGGGGCAAAGTACCCGGTAACGTGGTATCCCCAGGAGCCATCGAAAGGATGCTCAGCCACAGGCAGGAATTCCACATGGGTGTACCCCATATCCTTCACATACGCGACGAGTTCTTCGGCAATTTCCCGATAGTTCAAAAAAGAACCATCAGGCTTCCGCTTCCAGGACCCTAAGTGCACTTCGTAGATGTTCACCGGGGAAGAGAGGAGATTGACGCTCTGGCGGCGTTCCATCCATTCCCCATCCCCCCAGGGAAATCCCGAGAGGTCAAAAACAACAGAAGCAGTTTTTGGGCGGACCTCGGAGAAAAAGGCATAAGGGTCGGCTTTCAGAAGGAGATGCCCCTCTTTCGTTTTCACCTCGAACTTGTACTTTTCCCCCTCTCCGATTCCCGGCACAAAGAGCTCGAAAACCCCAGAGCTTCCCCGGGGACGGAGGACGTGTACCCGACCATCCCAGCGATTGAAGTCCCCTACCACGCTCACCCGGAAGGCATTGGGCGCCCAGACTGCAAAGTGCACCCCCCGGACACCCTGGACCTCGAGCACATGGGCTCCGAGCTTCTCATAAGCCCGGGCATGAGTCCCTTCATTGAAGAGGTGAAGGTCAAAATCGGTGAGAAGAGGAGGAAAGGCATAGGGGTCAGGGAGGTGGAAGACCTGTCCATTTTCCATAATCTCAAGGAGGTAAGGAAAGGGATCACCTGTGCCGACGGTGGCCACAAAGAGGCCTTCCTGGTGCACTCGCTCGGCCTCAAAGCGTCTGGTTCCATCGAGGGAGAGGACGGCAATCTTTTCCGCAAAAGGACGAAAAACTCGAACGACAACAGCCTCTCCTTCCCTGTGCATTCCTAAGAAAAACGAGGGATCAGAAATATCCCCTCGTGCAATGGCTTCAACGATGCTCACTGAAATACCTCTCCCTTCCTTGAGAGCATTCGGAGACGTTCGTGGAAAACTTCATCGAGGATTTCCTCGTGAACCCGATAGGGAACAATGATTTTCTTCCGGGGCTCAGGAAGCGGAGATTGAGGGAGGGGGAGATGACGGATTTTCTCGTTGTACGCAAAGACCATGAGGCGCTCGAGGTTCACCGTATCGGCGACGTTGTACGCCAGGAGGGTCTCCAAGGCTTCAGGACACCCATCCTGGTACTTCCGCCAGAGGAGTACCGCCGTGTACCCATCAACGCCCCGGAGTTTTCCCCGGTCAATCCCCAGGGCCCGTTCGCAGGCCTTAAGCCCTCCACTGAACCCGAGGCTCTTCAGAATGTAGCGGAGGTCAAGATGCACGTGAGGAAGGCGTATTCCAAGGCTTCGCTCGAGAAAGGGGAGGTCGAAACATTTTCCGTTGAACGTAATGATGACCCGGTACTTCATGACCTCAGGAAGGAAATCCTTGAGGTTTATCCCCCGGACGAAGGTTTTAATGTGGTACCCGTCAAAGAGGGTGATGGCGGTGACATAGTCATCAGGTGGATTGAGACCGGTGGTTTCAATATCAAGGAAAACAGCAGTATGGCGAAATTCTGGGAAAAGGCGCCAGAGCTCTTTTCGGGGGAGGTGCTCTTCGAAAAAGCGAGCATCATTCCGTTCTAAGCGCCTCTGCGACCTCTCGAGAAAGGAGCGCACCTGGAAGACAAAGGCCCTCGGGAAGGAACGCTCGAAAAAAGGAGTACAGAAGGCATCCTCCCAGCTCCATATCCCTGCTTCCCAGATGTGCCGCTCCGTTTTTTCTCCTACCGCAGGGACGTGACAGAAAGTTGAGGAGAGCATAGGCTCCTCCTGACTCGCGTGCTTAGTAATATTGTAAAATACAGAGAAGAGTTTTCCAACGATCTCGCTTGAAAGGAAGTGAACCCATGCTGCCCCTTGAAGCGTACACCCTTGTAGACCTCTCAATGGAAGTTGTTCCTCCAGGAACGGAGGAGCGACCCTTCGTGACAACCCATGCCCTCCTCCACGATGCGACGACCAAGTACCTCATCTCCACCCATACGCACGTGGGAACACACCTTGAGGGACCGCTCCACTTCTTCGAGACAGGAAAAGATCTCGTCGATTTCCCTCTTTCGGCCTTCTGGGGGAGAGCCTGGTTCTTCGACCTTGTGAAAGTTCCTGAAGACCGTTCCATAACCCGAGAGATGCTTGCCGAGCAGCTTGAGGGAAAAGTGGCCTCAGGAGACATTCTCATCGCCCGAAACCTTGACAAGGAGGTAATCACCAAGGTGCAGAAAACGAAAGACCGGACTCTTCTCCCCTGCTTCACCCCTGAGGCTGCCGCCTGGATACGGGAAAAGGGACTGAAGATGCTCGGTATCGACAATTCCGTGCGCCTTGGGAAGGATGTCGAAGCAACCCGAAAGCTCCATGAAATTCTCCTTGGGGCTCACATCCTTCTCCTTGAGGGCCTTGCAAATCTCGAAGCGGTTCAGGAAAATCCCTTCTTCCTCATCGCTTTCCCCTATAAGGCTCGGGGAATCGATTCGAGTTTTACCCGAGCAGTAGCTCTCGTGCGGAGGTGAGCCATGAAGCGTCGCATTGGTGTCTTAAGTGGCGGTGGTGACTGTCCCGGAATCAATGCGGTCATCCATGCGGTGGTCAAGCGGGCCATTCTCAAGTACGACTACGAGGTCATAGGGATACTCGACGGATTCGAAGGACTCGTGGAGGGAAGATTCCGAAACCTCGAGTACAACGATGTCTCGGGTATTCTCCCCCTGGGAGGAACAATCCTCGGAGCCTCAAACCGGGCAAATCCCTTCCGGTACCCAGTCCGCCGGGGAGACGAGGTGGTTTTCGAGGATCGCTCCCGAGACCTCCTTGGAAACTTCGAAAAGCTTGGGCTCTCTGCCCTCATCGCCATAGGGGGCGACGGGACATTCCACATTGCTTCGGAACTTGTAAAGCTTGGTGTCCCAGTCGTGGGTGTTCCCAAAACGATTGACAACGACCTCAACGCCACCGATATCACCTTCGGGTTTGACTCGGCAGTGCACGTGGTGACCGACGCAATCGACCGACTTCACACCACCGCCCAGTCCCATCACCGGGTTATGGTCGTTGAGGTCATGGGACGATACGCAGGATGGATTGCGCTCCATGGGGGCATCGCCGGAGGCGGCGACGTCATCCTCATCCCCGAGATTCCTTTCGACACCGAGGGAGTGTGCAACTTCATCCTCGAGCGTCGGAGGAAGGGGAAGCGCTTCAGCATCGTCGTGGTAGCTGAAGGAGCAAAACCCCTTGGTGGAGATATGGTGGTCCAGCGGATTGTGCGAGAAAGCCACGACCAGATTCGGCTTGGGGGTGTGAGCCATGTGGTCGGAAGGGCCATTGAGGAGAAAACCGGCCTTGAGACGAGGGTGGTGATTCTCGGACACCTCCAGCGGGGTGGCTCACCCACCGCTTTTGACCGGGTCTTAGCCACCCGCCTTGGGGCGATGGCCGTGGACCTTGTGGCAGAAGGAAAATTTGGGCACTTCCCCGCCGTGCGGGGCCAGGACATCGTTCCCACCCGGATTGAGGAGGCCATCGCTTGCCTTAAAACTGTTCCCCAGGACTCGCCTCTTCTTGACATTGCCCGCTCCATGGGGACATACCTTGGAACATGAAAGGAAGTGACGGAGTGTTCAAGGAACGTCTTGAAGCTGCAAAACGCATAGCCCAGGACGTCGGGAAATTCGTGCTCTCCCGCACCCACAACCTCGGGCGCATTGAAACCAAATCAAGCCCCATCGATGTAGTGACCGAGGTGGACAAAGAAGCCCAGCGGTACATTGCCGAAGCCCTGCACAAGGCTTTTCCAGAGGACACCATCTGGGGAGAAGAAAGCGGAGAGCCTCTGCAGGACTTCTCCCACAGCTGGGTGATTGACCCCATCGACGGAACGAGTAACTACATCCACGGCCTTCCCTTCTATGCGGTCTCCATCGCCTATTTCCTCGAGGGAAAGCCAATCCTTGGAGTCCTCTTTGCCCCAGCTCTTGGGGAGCTCTTCTTTGCGCTCCGAGGAGAAGGGGCCTTCCTGAACGGGGAGAGAATCCGGGTTTCCCAGGTGAGCGCACTTCATGAGGCAATCTTCATCACCGGATTCCCCCACATGAGGCGACGCTTTGAAGTCATGGCTCCAATTTACGAGTACCTCCTTGCCGAATGCCAAGCCCTGCGTTCCTTTGGGAGTGCCGCCCTGGGACTCGCCTACGTCGCCTGTGGGAGGTGCGAAGGGTACCTCCAGCTTGGGGTGTCCTTCTACGATGTCGCCGCAGGGGTGTGCCTTGTGGAGGAAGCAGGAGGCGTGGTGCAGGAGCTTTCGGGAAAATCCTGGAGCTACGTGAGCCGGTCCCTCTGTGTCTCCAACGGCCACATTGACCTTGCCTCCATTGTGCGGGGTGTTCTCCCTGCAGAAGTTGTCGCCACGCTCCGCTAAAAGCGCTACAATAGAGGGGAGGAGGTGGGGGCATGAAGGGGTGGCAGATGAAGGACCTCAAGGACCTCGCCGCGAAAGCAGGAGGACGGGTCTTAGTATGCGGATCCGCAGCCGAAGCTTTCGAGAAGGCGAAGGACCTGGGGGAAAGTGTCCGCCTCTACAAGGTGCGGGGAGAAGAGTCGTACTACCTGGCGCTCCCGGATCGGGGTGAGGAGAACGCTCAAATTCTCAAGGAGATGAACGAAAAGACGGCGCTCGAATTCGAAGAGGTCAAGGCTTGAGAGGAGGGGCCTTCACCCCTCCTCTCAGAGCAGGGGCTTTCGGGTAACGGCAAGGTCCACGACGCTGGTTGCCTCTTCAGGCAGGAGACCCTCTTGGGTGCGGGAGCCGGGTTCAGAGGATTTGTACTTCTTCGTTCTGAAGGTCATAAATCCTCCCCTCCAGGAGATACCGAAACTTGATGGGGCAAGAAGCCCCAAGAAGGCCATTCTGAGGGTTCTCATCCCTTTAAAAGAAATCGGCGACAAACCACAAAACAAGGGGGATACAATATGGGGTATCTCGGTTTCTTTCCAAAGGACTTTCTTTTCGGAGTCGCCACAGCAGCGTACCAGATTGAGGGAGCCTGGAATGAAGATGGTAAAGGAGAAAGCATCTGGGACCGCTTCGCCCACACCCCGGGGAAGATTCTTGATGGGACAACTGGGGATGTGGCCTGTGACCACTACCACCGCTTCGAAGAGGACATTGCCCTCATGAAGGAGCTCGGAGTCGATGCCTATCGGTTCTCCATCTCCTGGCCAAGAATTTTCCCCGAAGGCCAGGGACGGGTCAACGAGAAAGGCGTCGAATTCTACCTGAGGCTTGTCGAAAGCCTACAGAAAGCGGGAATTCGCCCGGTCGTAACTCTCTACCACTGGGACCTTCCTCAGGCGCTCCAGGACAAAGGAGGGTGGGAAGCTAAAGAAACCGCCAAGGCTTTTGCAGAGTATGCCCGAATTGTCTTCCAGGCCCTTAAGGGAAAAGTAGACCTCTGGATTACCCACAACGAACCCTGGGTTGTTGCCTTCGTCGGCAACTATGAGGGACGTCACGCCCCCGGGAAAAAGGACTTCCAGGCTGCCCTTGCCGTCTCCCGAAATCTCCTCTTGTCCCATGGCCTTGCAGTGCAAGTTTTTCGGGAAGAGAATCCTGGAGGTCGCATCGGCATCACCTTGAACCTCGCCCCTGTGTACCCGAAAACCGAGGAGAATGCCGATAAAGAGGCAGCTAAACGTTTCGACGGTTACCTCAACCGCTGGTTCCTCGACCCACTCTTTTTTGGGCAGTTCCCCGAGGACATGCTCTCCTGGTACAAGCAAAAGGGATTCACGGTAGCGCCGTTTTCAAAGGAAGAGCAAGAACTCGTTGCGCAACCTCTTGACTTCTTAGGCATCAACTACTACTCCCGACACCTTATAATCCAAGGCCCTGAACCGGTCCTTGAGGTCGCCCACGTGGAAAATCCATACGCCGAAAAAAGCGACATGGGCTGGGAAGTTTACCCAAGGGGCATATACGAGACTGTCGAGCGAGTGAGCGAAGAGTACCGTCCTCAGGCGATGTACATAACCGAAAATGGCTTTGCTTCACCCGACGTCCCAAAGGACGGCTCCGTAGAAGACGATCGCCGCATAAGCTACCTCCGGGACCATCTCCTCTGGGTTTATCAAGCCCTTGAAGCAGGGCATCCGGTTCAAGGGTACTTTGTGTGGAGTCTTATCGATAACTTCGAGTGGGCCTTTGGGCTGTCGAAACGCTTTGGTCTTGTCTACATGGATTACCAAACCCTCAAACGTCTTCCCAAGAAGAGCTTTTTCTTCTACCAGAAGGTCATTAGAGAGCGAACTCTCCGCTGAGAACGCGAGGAGCCCGGTTTCTTCTGCCGGGCTCGACATTTCCCAATTTAGGTATTAAAGTACTTAAAAGAGTGAAAGGGGGATAGCCATGCCAATCGTGAAAACCATAGAGATCGACGAAGAAAAGTGCAACGGATGCGGGCAATGCGTGAGCGCCTGCCATGAGGGTGTCATTGCCCTCGTGGACGGCAAAGCAAAGGTTGTCCGACCTGATTTCTGCGACGGCCTCGGAAGCTGCATTCCCCAATGTCCCCAGGGAGCCATACGCCTGGTGGAGAAGACCGTTGCCGGATGCCCCCACAGTGCTCCACACCACGAGGCATTCCATTGGCCTTTGCAGATTGCACTCATCTCGCCTCTCCATCCCTTCGAAGACCAGGAACTTGTTATCGCTGCAGACTGCACTGCCTTTGCAACTCCTCATTTCCACGAATTCCTCAAGGGACGACGGGTCCTCATCGCCTGTCCAAAACTCGATACCACCGCAGGGTATGCAGAGAAACTCGCCGAAATTTTTCGCCGAAACAGCATTCGTCGCATCGAAACCTTCCGCATGGAAGTCCCCTGCTGTTTCGGGATTGTTCTTCTTGTTGAAGAAGCCATACGAAGAAGCGGGAAGGACATTGTGCTTGAGGTTACCACGGTATCGATTGGGGGAGGAATTAAGGAAAAGGCCTCCCTTTGAGGAGGCCTGATTCAGAAGCTACAGGGATGCCGCAATTTCCTCAAGAACGGCTATGTTCTCTCCCGAGGTTCCTGGTGATACTCCACCTCCTGCCGGATCCAGGGACTGTCGACGATAAGAGCCACAAGAGGATTGCGATTTTCCCTCCCGAGAACCATTTCTTCGAACCTGTTCCAGCGCATTTTGTCCATACTTTTCCCCCTACTTGAAGTATTCAGGATACTCCTTTTGACGGAGATGGGTCTCAACGAGCTCTTCAAGCCGGGTCGTGTCATGGTCAAAGACTGCCCCCGCAATTTCCCAGTGCTGCTGTACGACCTCCCCAGCCCCGATTCCCAAAGAGAGTTTTAAAACCCTATGTGTCACTTTCAAGAAACAACAAAACCTCCCGATGGATGGGAGCAATTTAAGGCAAAAGCAGAACACTAGTAATTCTCTGCCGTATCACAGCGGGTTTTTTATCACTCTCCCTTCCTGTCCGGCCTGCCGTTCTGAGCCTGGGTTCAAAAGCTCTACCCAAGTATCGGCCCCACTCACGAACACAGCTACGCTTTACCATAAGAATCTCGTGTAGGTGCGGAAAACTCCTCATAGCCCAAGGCAGAACACAACTTCATCGGTCACAACACGGTAAAAACCAGGACGGCAAGCCATGAGAAAGCCCTGGGTGGTTGTGCCTCCACTGTGGTGCGCATCAAACCTGCCACTGACGAGAAATGACCTATGCGCTTGGGGAGAACTTAAAGTCCCGCTGAAAAACGCGTAGGCAAGCCTCGACCACCGCGGGATCGTAGAGTTTGCCCGCGTTCTCCCGGATTTCTGCCAGGGCCTTTTCCAGAGGATGGGCTGGCCGATAAGGCCGATGGGAACTCATGGCCTCCACTACATCAGCCACAGCCAAAATCCTGGCCTCAAGGAGGATTTCGTCACCTCGAAGCCCTCGTGGGTAACCTGAACCGTTAAGGCGCTCGTGGTGTTGGTACACGATCTCTGCCACTGGCCAGGGGAAATCCACTTTCCTCAGGATGTCGTACCCGACCCTGGAGTGTTCACGAATGAGGGCCATCTCGAGCTCCGTGAGCCTGGCGGGCTTGCTCAGAATTTCGATGGGGACGTACAGGATCTTACCCACGTCGTGAAGGAGGGCGGCTACGCGCAGGCCCCGCATCTGCTCCTCAGAAAGCCTAAGTTCTTTGGCAATGGCACAGGCAAGCTCCGCCACACGGCGCTGGTGCCCAGCCGTGTAGGGATCGCGCAGCTCTATGGCCGAGGAAAGGACGTTCACCAGCTGATAAAGTACCTCCTCCACGGCGTGAGCCCAGCGGAGTCGCTCCTCTTCAGCCTTCTTCCTTTCGGTGATATCGCGAGCGATCCCCTCAATGGCCACGAGTTCGCCCTTCTCGTCGTACACAGGGATGTTGATCTGCTCCGCCCAGACAATGTGGCCATCCTTGTGAATCCAGCGGAATTGCAGGGGCCTGTAGAAAAACTCTCCCCCTTGGCGCAGGGCTTCAAGAACCGGGCGGTCCTCGGGATGAACGATCTTCATCCCGAGCTCGGAATCGGCATAGTGTTCCTCGGGAGTGTAACCCACAATACGGGTTGAGGCGGGATTCACGTACTCAAAGCCGGGCTCGGGCCTCAGGCGATAGCGGTAGATGAGGTCTGGGGCGTTTTCCGCGAGCCTGCGGAAACGGGCCTCACTTTCCCGCAGGGCGGAAAATAACCGAGCGTTCTCCAAGGCTACACCCACATAAGCACCAAGCATCTCCAGGGTTTGCAGGTCCTCTTCGGTGAAAGCGCCCGGACCGTAGCTCTGGGTGGACAGCATGCCGATCACCCTCTCCCTCACCCGGAGCGGTACGGCCAGGATGGAGCGCACGCTCCTCTCTTTACTGCCAAACCGGCGTTCCCTGAACGGGATGCCTTCAGCTGCGTCCAAAACAAACACCTTGCGTCCAGTGGAGAGAACGTACCACGTAAGGCCTTCACCGTAGGGTATGGACTCAGGAGGGTGGTGTCCGCCTTCGTCTACCAGGTACACGGCCTCAGCTTCCCGTTCCCCGGTGCGAAGGGCAATGACGAAGGCCTCGGCAGGCATGAGCTCGGCCACGGCCCGGTGCACTGCCTCATAGACCCGCTCTGGCTCCACCAACTCCTGAAGCACTTCCTGGGCCACCTGGTGGAGGATGCTCAGACGCTGCACAAGCCGAGCCCGCCTTTCCTCTACCCGCTTGCGCTCGGTAACGTCCCGTCCGATACACAGAATTCCGTCAGGAGCGGGATACACGTCAACTTCGTAAAAACCCGTTCTACCATCGGGATGAGTGAAGGGGGCAGTGACGTGCTCCGTCGTTCTCTCCCACATCGACCGGCTGTATGCAGCAAAGAACTCTGTTTTTTCCACGCCGGGGAACAATTCGGTCAACTTGCGTCCCAATAACTGGTCGGGCGTCATGTTCACAAGGCGAGCCCCAGCCTCGTTGACGAGCTTATAGCGCCATTCCCTATCGAGAACCCAGCACCCATCGGTTATCGAGCTGAGGAGCAGTCGATGCCATTCTTCGCTCTTCCGCAGCTCCTCCTCCACACGCTTACGTTCGGTGACGTCGACGTAAGCCACCTGAATGGCTGGCCGTCCCCGGTACTCCACGCGGCTGGCAAGAGTCTCCACCCAGCGTACCGTACCGTCCTTGTGGAAGAAGCGAAATTCCTGCCGCGGAGGGACTTCCTTTCCTGCAAGACGGTCGTTCATCCTTTGCAGTACCCTCTCCCGATCATCAGGATGAACGACGGCCTGAACCTCCTCTGGCGACAGCGCCAGCAGTTCCTCAACAGTGTATCCACTGAGCTCAGCGAGGGCGGAATTGGCAAACACCACCCGCCCATCCTGGAGGATGGCCAGGCCCTGGAGTGAATGTTCGACCAGGGAACGGTAGGCCTCCTCCGACCTCCTGCGCTCCTCCTCCAAATCCAGGGCCCAGAGGGCGAAGGCAATGTCCCCGGCCACCTCCTTGAGCAGGCTCCGTTCCTCCTCGCCCACGGTTACACCCTCAGGGATAGAAACAGTCAGAAGTCCATAGACCTTCTCACCATGCCTCAGCCCCACGGCCATGGCTTTCTTCCCACCATACCACAAGGCTAAGGGGCAACCACCACAGGTGGAAAGGGTGTTCTCGATGAGAACAGGTTCCACCCCTTCAAGGGCCATCTCAGCACAGCGGGGCCTCTTCCCTTGCTGTAGCTGCTCAAGCAGGGGAAGAAAATCCTGTTCCAGGCCAGCTTCAGCGGTGGCAACGAAGTTACCATCCCCACCCCACAGCACGATCCAGGCACTGAAGTACCCCCGGGTGCTCACAAGAACTTTGCAAATCTCCTGAAGCAGCCGGTCGCGATCTTTCTCCCGGACAAGGAGCTGGTTCACATTGCGGATTGCCCGGAGAATGGAGTTGAGGTAGCGCAGCCGGTCCCGGTCATGCCGCTGTTCGATAAGCTGGTTCAGATGATACACGATGTTCGTAAGAAGCTCTTCCTCCTCGGGAAGGAACGGCTCTCGTTCCGGAGGCGGGTCGGGGTAGACCACCTCTACTTTTCCAACCTCCGCCCCTCCTCGTCGAAGCGGTGCAGTCTTCCGCCAGGGGCTCTCGGTGAAACCCGCCGAGGCAAAAACCTTTCCCTCGAACTCAATTCGCACCTGGATCAGGTCCGGCCAACGCCAGCCCGAGCGAATGATGGGAAGGGAAGCTTCGAGGATCTCCGGGACCGAGAGGTCCTCGCGCATCGCCAGCTCCCGCAGTCGGCTAATGCAGGAGAGTTCTTTCACCCGTTCCGTTAGAGCCTTGGTTTGTTCCCGAATTGAATTGAGCAGAGCCAAGCGCTCTTCGAGGATCCCAAGCTGACGGGCGAGGATGGCCTCGTCCGTGGCTCCGTGGAGGAACTCCCCAGGCGGGATGTAGAACGGGTTCTCGTGGAAATGGGTCCCCACTGCGACCACAGGGTGGGTGCGGAGGACATCAAGGAGGATTTTGGGTGGGAACCGGTGGACGTCATACTGACAAAGCCCGGTGCAGGCCGAACCAGGGAAGAACTCGTTCAGGAGGGCCTCGTACTCAATTAGGCGCTCCGAGCCGTGGAGGCCCTGCAGGGCCCAGCCCATTTCACCCGTGACACGAAGCCCAGTGAACCCGGCAGTAAGTGCTTCTTGCGTCTCCTCCCTGAGGAGGGCAATCATCCCCCGGGGATCAAAAGTTCCCTCACGTAGGTAGGCTTCGTCGGGGGTGAGGAACCGGAGCTGGCCACGGTGCTCGGCTTCCTGAGGATCGAGCCCTACCCCGCGAAGGTACTCTCGAATCTGGTGGGCGCTTGAGGCATCCACGATGCACATCACACGCTCACCGGTCTCAAACCCCTGGCAGACGTATTCCGTGAGCACAGCCCGGCGTTCCTCTTCGTCTCGGTAGAGGAGGCAAAGGTGGGTGCCGGGGCCGATGTCCGCGATTTTCTCCAGGCCTCGCAGGGGGATGTGACCCTTCTCCGGTTTATAAGAATCGCGCTCTCCGCCGAGCTGGCCGAATGGGTACCTCTGCACCAATCTCCCCTCCTTCCCTGATGGCTACCGGGGGACTTTATATATGCCAGATCGCGAAGGATACAACCCTGGCCCGTTGCCAACTTCCAGTGCCCATCCGATACGACCAGCTCTTACAGACTCGAACCGCCAAGATCCCTTCCTCTCGGGCTCGGGTTGGATTTCGCCGGTTTTGATAATCCCATAACTTTGACCGCTTGTGGTCCCTACCGGACGAACATCATTCGGTTTTTAAGCTTCAGGCACAGTTCCTCGGGTTCCCTATCAAAACGAAGATTTCCCTGATAAAGAACGCAACTCTGAACCCACTTTCATCCATTATAGCACGGCATATACCCAAGCATACTACCTCCCTCGCTTATGTCAAATGCACTCTATGACCTACGTTCGTCGGTCCCGCGCAATCTGCTCATTGCTCAGGCCTCTTACCCCGCCGGTATCATTGAGCGCTGGGAAACTGGTACCACGTGCATCGCGGGTTCCTCGCTGGAAACAAGGCCTCCAGGGTCAGAGTTCACCCACCAAGAGAGGGCTTGCTCGTTACTTTTCTGAAAAACCCATGTACATCAGAACGATTGCACAAAATAGCACTGAACGAGCAGTAGATAAAGGCCATGATGCATGTGAAAAGAGCATGAAAGTACCGGCAACAGGGAATACCAGGACCTTGTGGCGTAAAGGAACGAACGGCCACTCCGGAGTTTGGAGAATTGGTAACCGAAGGTATTCTGCAGCGGATCGGCACAAAACACCAGGAATCGCCACGCCGCAGCAAAGAAACAAAGGACGCAAGAAAGGTGCACAAATGATGCAAAAGGGTCTAAAGGGACCAGGTGAATCCAGGGGGATCGGCGTGTCTGAAACGCAAACGTTCTCTCCTTACCCAGTGGATGAATTTACGATTATGCTCACCACGTGCACGGGATGTTAGCGCGAGTCTCCTGCAAAAGGGCTCTCTCCAGAGAAAGGAGACAAAAATACCTCACCAGCCTTTTCTGGTACAATTATGGAAAAGCTCCGTCAAAAACGTAACAGCTCCTGGGAGTAGCCAGCTGAGGAGGGTTACAGGTGCCGTGAAGGAGGGAAATCCCCAGGACGGTAGCGCTTCTGGCTCCCAACAGGTCGATGCTTACCAAAAGAGTAATCCCCTGGTAGATGCAACTCTACCAAGGCCATCCTTAGCCTCGTCTCTGGTTCGCAACCGAGGTGATGCAATCTCTTTCTTTACTGGCACAATGTGGGCTGAGTCAATTGTCTCCGTGTGCGACGAATCCCTTTTTCTGAAGGGCAAGGTGCGGATGGCTTCAAACTTCAAGCCCTGTGCTGATTGCCAGGACATCAAAGACACAGACGAAGGTCTCACTCACGAGCCCGAGCAAATCAAGGTTTACTGTGACACTTGGATTTGGAAAACTGGCATCCACTCCTACCTCACTTACCTGTGTAACCGCCTGTTTTTGTGCCGGGAACTCTTGCACGGGTCGACTCTGTCTTCACCCGGATCAACGATGAGACTTACACCTGGTGCGTCGTTCCTTAGGCAAGGTATTCAAGCAGGGGAATCCCGTGGCAGTCATCTGGAAAACAAACCGAGAAAGCATGAAAGGGGATGAGATGATGTTGCCACTCAAGCCGGGTGACCGCATCCGTATCGTCCCGTTCGAGGAGGAGGCGGAGGTTTTCCTGATTCAGCAGATGGATAATCAAGTCATATTGGGTATCATTCTTTACCCATCCCAGAGAGCGCAGCGGTTGGTACTGGGGGTTAATGAACTAACGCAAAGGGTTCAAAAGTTACCAGGTCCTTGGGAGGGTTTTCAAGAAAATGCCTTGATACGAGACATCTTCCTCCTCTTCCTGGAGGCCTTTCGGATGCGCCTTGCCTATGCCTTTGACCCTCATTACGCTATCAGCGTCACGCAGGTGGACCTTCTGCCCCACCAAGTGGATGCTGTCTACCAGCATATCTTGCCGATGCCCCGTATTCGCTTTCTTCTGGCAGATGACCCAGGCTTGGGTAAAACCATTATGGCAGGGTTGGTAATGAAGGAACTGAAAGCGCGGGGGTTGCTGAGGCGGGTATTGCTCATCGTTCCCGCCCACTTGCAGGATCAGTGGCAGCGGGAAATGCAAGACTGGTTCCGAGAGGATTTCGTCATCCTCCGACGGGAACTGCTCAGTAGCCTTTATGCTGCCGACTTTTTTGAGCGTAACCCACAAGTCCTGGTATCCATGGACTTCGCCCGTAAAGAAGAAGTGCGGGAACTCCTCGCTCGTCAGTGGTGGGACTTGGTTATAGTGGACGAGGCCCATAAACTTTCGGCAACTCGCTATGGGCAAAAAGTCAATAAGACCAAACGCTATCAACTGGGTGAAGCAATTGCTTCGAAAACGACTCACTTGCTCTTCCTGACTGCTACGCCTCATAAAGGCGATGATGACGCCTATTTCCTGTTGCTGAGTCTTTTAGAACCCCGTCTCTTTGCAAATCCAACGCAACTAAAGGCGGTGGCTCGCTCAGAAGGGTTGCCTTTCGTGCTCCGCCGCACCAAAGAGCAAGTTGTTGACCTCCAAGGAAGAAAACTGTTTCGGAAGCGAACGGTGCAAACCCTCGGTGTGCAACTCACCGAAGCAGAGAAGCTCCTCTACGATGCCGTTACCAACTATGTCCGACAGTGGTATGCAAACGTTGCCGACAAGAAAGACCGACGCAGCCGTAATGTAGCTTTAGCACTGACCGTCCTGCAGCGCCGTCTCTCGTCCAGCCTCTATGCCGTTCGTGAATCCTTGCGCCGGCGAAAAAGCAAACTGCAATCACTCCTGCACGAATGGGAACGGCGACAACAGGAGGAAGACCTGCCTGAATGGGATGAGGATGCCATTCAGGATCTGGCAGAGATGACGGCACAAGAGTGGGAGAACTTTCAAGAGCGACTGGAAGGGCTCACTGCTGCCCGAACTCTTGAGGAACTCCAAGAAGAACTGAAAGAGCTGGACGGGCTGATCCGGCTGGCCCTGGAAGCAGAGAGAGCAGGTGAGGAGGCAAAGATACAAGAGCTACGCCGCGTTGCCGAGGAACGCCTACGCCGCCACCCTGACGAGAAATTGCTCGTTTTCACTGAGTTCAAGGACACCCTCACCGCTCTGGAGAGACGGTTTCGAGAATGGGGTTTTCCTTGTGCCGTTGTTCATGGGCAAATGAACCTCCAAGCTCGCGTCGCGGAAGAAAGGCGTTTCCGCGACGAAGTGCAGGTCATGGTCGCTACCGATGCCGCGGGCGAAGGCATCAACTTGCAGTTCTGCCGATTGATGGTTAACTACGACTTACCCTGGAACCCCAACCGCTTAGAGCAACGCATGGGACGAATTCACCGATACGGGCAACAGCGTGATTGCTTCATCTTCAACTTACTCCATCCCGACACCCGTGAAGGAAAAGTGTTAGAGCGTTTGATGGAGAAACTGGAGCTCATGCGCCAGCGGCTTGGCGACACTGTTTATGACGTCATCGGCACTCTGCTGGAAGGTGTCCGTTTGGAAGACCTGATTATGCAGGCCATTCTGAAAGGCAATGCCCCAGAGTTAGAACAGGTGCTGGAGGTGGACATCAGCCGGCGTGTTGAAGAGTTCCAGCGCATATTGCAAGAAAATGCTCTTGCCAGCCACCACATTGACCTTTCCGTCGTCCAAAGGGGAAATACCGATTCGCTCCTCTGGCGGCTGGTACCCTGGGATGTGGAGCGGTTCACTCGTCTTGCCGTTCAAACCGTTGGTGGCCAGATAACCCAAGACCGTCGTCACCCCAAAGTCTTCCGCATCAGCGTCCCTCGCGAGTTCCTTAGGCAACACGGACTCCAAGACGAAGCTTTTGTTCGAGGGATACGGGTCGCCTTTGAACGGGAAATTGCTCGTAGGGAGAATGCCGAATTTTTTGCTCCAGGCCATCCCTTGCTGGAAGCCCTGATTGACCACTGCCTGAACAAAAACCGCCCCGTTCGCACGATTTTGATGGACGAAAAAGGACGGAATGGAACACTCTGGCTCTACCGGGTACAAATTCAAGATGGTGCCCAACGCCCTGTCCTGGAACGCCTCCTCACCCTCTTTCACGATCGCCAGACAGGTGAAGTCCGGGAAGTAGACCCGCGAATGCTCTGGGAGTTGCAACCTTTTCCTGGCGACGCTTCCATTCCCGATGATTTCCTTACCTCCCTACCCAATGCCTACGAATCTACTCGTTCCTTCTCGCTGAACCGATTGCAAACCTTCCTGGCGGAGGCCCAAGAGCGTCGTGAAAGGGAATACACCATTAAGAAGCAATGGCTAAAAATGTCCTACGACGCCCTCGTAAAGGAATCGCAGGAGAAGCTCTTTGACTACCACCGTCGTGCTTCCGGCGAAGACATGAGGTTGGCTATCCAGCAGGAAGAGGAGAACCTTAAAACGCTCATCCGAGAATACGAGGAACGGCTGAATGCACTGGAGCGGGAAAGACAGCTGACACCGATGGAACCACAGCTGGAAGCCATCGCTCTCATCGTGCCTAAAACCCTTGTTGTTCCACCGTCTACCGGTGACGAGGAAGAGATGAAGCGGCGCGTTGAAGAGGCTGGGATAAAGATAGCGATGGATCACGAGCGTTCCCAAGGTCGGCAACCTGAAGACGTCAGCCAACAGTTTCTCGGTTACGACCTCATCTCCCGCTCTGATTCTGAGACCCGCTTCATTGAGGTTAAAGCCTTTGCAACGACGGGAATGCCGGAACTGACGCTCCATGAGTGGCAGATGGCCGAGCGCTTGCAAG
>JACIZN010000023.1 GCA_014359405.1 Candidatus Caldatribacterium sp. | reverse complement strand
AAATCACGGCGCATTGCGCCGCTCCAGTCGGCGTAAATGGTTACTTTATACTTCCGGGCATTCTCTTTGAGCTTTCGCTTCCAAATGGCACGGGTAAAGGCGTTGGCGCTTGAGGCATCGATAATCTGAACCACCTGGAGGCTTTCAAGGAGCGGAAGGTGGGCTTGGCGGAAGTCCTCGATAGCGTACTTGAGGTCGGTATTCCAGGATGCCGTGTGGCGGGTATCGTAAAATACAACGCTTAACCTCCCCAAAAGGTCAAGGGAACTCAGGGTTTCCCCACGAGGAGAGGTGACGGTAAAGGAAGGAATGGGATCCCCCACTTCAAGGGCAAAAGCGAAAGCAGAGAGGAATCCAAAGAGGGTAAAGGAGAGAACGACTCTGCGTATTCTCCTTGACATTGCCCCAACCCCTTTCGCGTTTTACAAGAAAAGACCCGAAAGGGGTTGGGGCATTCCCGAGAAATTCCTACACCATGAGAGCAAAAGGTTCCTCAAGAAGGGTTTTCAAAAACTGCATGAACTGCGCTGCCTGGGCTCCGTCGATGAGGCGGTGGTCACAGGATAAAGTGAGCTCCATAACGGAAAGGGGTACAATGTCCTTCCCGTCAAAGACCGGGCGTTTCTTAATGGCTCCACAGGCAAGGATTGCCGACTCGGGAGGGTTAATAATAGCCGTGAAGGCATCAACACCGAACATGCCGAGGTTCGAGATGGTGAAGGTGCCCCCGGAGATTTCTTCAGGGGTGAGCTTCCCGCTTTTGGCTCGCTCGGCAAGGTCATGGAGTTCAACGGTAATCTGGGCGATGCTCTTCTTCTGCACTTCCTTGATGACAGGGACGATGAGCCCATCTTCTAAGGCAACCGCAACACCGATATTGATGTCCTCGTGGAAAATAATGCCCTCTTCGGAGAAAGAGGCGTTGAGAATCGGGTACCGCTCCAAGGCTTTGGCTACCATCTTGACCAGGATATCGGTGTAGGAGACCCGGAGTCCTGTCTGTTTCTCGATAAGGGGAAGGAGGCGCTCCCGCATTCGCACGAGTTCTTCGGCAAGGACTTCCTGGAAGATGAAAAAGTGCGGTTTCGTCCGTACACTTTCGCTCATTCGTTCGGCAATGATACGCCGCATTCGGGAAAGAGGCACAACCCTACCTGGAGCTTCTTTCATGGCCGCAACTTCCTCTACCCTCTCGGCAACCGGGACCTTCTTGCGTTCTTCCTCAAGAGCTTGCCGTGCCCGTTCCACATCCTCCTTGACGATGCGACCCCCAGGCCCAGTCCCTTTAATGGTCGCAAGGTCAATACCGTACTCCTTTGCCAGCCTTCGGGCAAGGGGCGAAGCCTTGATGCGCTCCTCTGCCACTGCCTCTTCCCGGGAAGGAACGCTCACCTCTTCCTGGGGTTTTCCCTGGACCTCGGCTACAGTCGGAGCCTTCTTTTCAGGAGTTGGAACCTCTTCCCCTTCCTCCCCGATGTAGGCGACGACCTCGGTAATGGGGACGGTGGCTCCCTCTGGGTAGAGAATCTTGAGGACCACTCCGGAAGCTGGGGACTCTACCTCCATGTTCACCTTGTCGGTAGCCACTTCAAAGAGGGGGTCTCCTTTCTCCACCCGGTCTCCTTCTCGAACAAGCCATTTATTGATGACCCCTTCTTCCATGGTGAGACCAAGCTTCGGCATAATAACCTCTTTCGCCACACCATCCACTCCTTTCTTGAGAGAGCTCAAGAATCCGAACCATATTCGCCCGAACTGGACCCTGGTCTTCCAGGCGAACCCACCATTTTTCTCCCGGACGCACAAGGATCTCTCGCTCCCCATCAAGGGCAATCGCTCCAGGCCCCTCGGGCATGCGCACACTCTCACCTACTGTAAGAATTCGAAAATCGGTGACTCCCACCCTCTGCACGAGTCCTGGAGCAAGGGGGGCAAGAACAGGTCTTCCTCCCTCTCCAATCCAGGCGCACGCTCCCTGTTTTTCCTCGGGGGAGATGGGAAGGATGCGTCCTATCACCGCACTGAGACCTATATTCACCGGACTACTCTGAGTTACGGCGACGAAGCGAACCGATTCCGGCTCCCAGACAGCTCTTGTCCCAAGGATACTCTTAGTCACAAGCACAATGTCCACGAGGGCAATATCCTCGCGGGTTTCCGAAAAGCAACGGAGCACCTTGCACCGCCTGAGAACCTCGCCTTGAGCGACCCGACCTTCGAGGAAAAACCCCAAAGCCATCCCGGCAAGGGTAGGTTCCAGAGTCTCGGCAAAGACGTTGTTCGTCCCACAGGAGAGGGCAAAGAGGGGAACATCTCCACTCTTTTTTGCCACGATGCGGTTTGTTCCATCACCCCCAAGGGTTACAAGAACAGATACTTTTGCTTCCTCAACCGCCCATTCGGTGAACCGGAGTGTGTCTGAGGCATCCCCAAAAGAGGGCGTGGGGGCTTCTTCGAAGGAGAGCCGACCCGGAAAGGCGGTCTCCCTCAGGGCGACTTCCACAAGATCGTACGGATCGGGCATGTAGACGATGCGGAAACTCCCCTCTGTTACCCCAAGAAAACCCCGGAGGAACCGGATAAGGATGTTGACCTTTTCCCGGTTCCCCGAAACCATTCCCCACGCCACGAGGCGGCGGATATCCTTTCCAGCCACCGGATTGACCACAAGTCCAATGGTTGCCATTCAGTGCACTTCCTGCCCACCGGTGACGTTTATGGCCTGCCCCGTCATGTAGTCAGAATACGATGAGGCCAAGAAGACTGCAACGTTGGCCACGTCTTCAATGGTGCATTCTCTCCCCAGGGGGACCTTTTCAACGTAGATTTTCCGTACCTGCTCAGGAGGAACACCGAGTTTCTTTGAGTATTCCTTGTCGAGGAGGTCCCACATGGGGGTGGCAAAGACGTTCCCGGGACAGATGGCGTTCACGTTGATTTTGTACGGGGCAAGGTCCATGGCCGCGCTCTGGGTGAGTCCAATGACCCCAAATTTCGATGCCGAGTAGGCAGCAAGCCAAAGCCCGCCGCGCTTTCCAGATTTCGAGCTGATGTTGATGATTTTACCGCTTTTCTGCTGGACCATGTACTTGGCCACTTCCCGGATGCAGAGGAAAGTCCCTTTAAGGTTCACATTGATAATGGCATCCCAGACCTCTTCGGGAACATCGGTGATGAAGTGGGCACGGATGATTCCCGCCGAATTCACGAGGATATCGATTCTCCCCCACCGCTCGTACACCCGACGGGCCATTTCAGCTACTTCGTCGCTTTTTGTAACGTCCACCTTAATGGCCATGGACTCCCGACCCAGAGCCTGGATTTCCTGGGCGGTCTTTTCTGCGCCCTCGAGGTTCACGTCGCAACAGGCAACGTGAGCCCCTTCCTGGGCAAAGCGCACTGCGATGCCCTTCCCGATACCAGAGGCCGCTCCCGTCACAATGGCGATTTTGTCCTGCAACGGCTGCGGATGCACAGTCCCTCACCTCACCAGAGAAATCACAGCCTTCAACGCCTTTCCGCTCCTCACAAGTTCAATACCCTCCACCAAACTCTCAAGGGGCAGCACATGGGTGATAAGGTCCCGGACGGGCACCCTTCGAGCATGGATGAGCCGAGCCGCCTCTTCATACTGAGAGGCATGGGAAGCGAAAACCCCAAAGACCCCGATTTCCTTGTAGTGGACGATATTGCTGTTGAACGTTATGGTTGGCTTATCCTTTGGCAATCCTCCAAAGAGACTGATACGCCCTTGAGGGGCCACAAGTTCCAGGGCCTGTTCCTGGGCGCTCCCGGAAGAGGCAGCTACCACCACCACATCAACCCCAAGGCCATCGGTGAGCTCAAGGACACGCTCTTTGAGGTCTTCCTTCTGGGGATTGATGTACACATCAGCCCCTATTCTTTGAGCAAGTTCCAGGCGCTCATCGGAGATATCGGCAAGGATGATTTTTCCCGCGCCGTGGTTGCGGGCCATGGCAACATGCATGCACCCAATGGGTCCCGCCCCAATCACAAGGACCGTTTCCCCAAGGCCGATGTGGAGGTACGACTGGCCGTTGATGACGCACGAGAGAGGCTCAATGAGGCTTGCCTCGAGAAGGTCCATATCGGGCGGAAGGACAAGGAGATTCCCTCGAACAACTCCTTCCCGGGGCATCTTCATGTACTCGGCAAAACCTCCGGGATAGTGGTACCCGATGTAGCGCTGCTCCGGACAGAGGTTCTGCAGACCCCGACGGCAGTACCGACACCGCCCACAGGAAATGACGGTGATTACCGCTACCTTATCTCCCACTTTGTACCCTTCGACCCCTTCCCCAACGGCCACAATTTCTCCGGCGATTTCATGTCCTGTAATCTGCGGGGGTCGCACGTGGGGATGGCCGAACTGGAAAATACGCACATCCGTTCCGCAGATGGCGCAGGCATGGACTCGAAGGAGCACTTCCCCAGGACCTACCTGGGGTTCTGGAACATCCTGGATTTCAATACTTCCTGGGCCAAGGAAAACCGCGGCTTTCATAGGCTCTTGCCCCCCAGAATAACGTTTTTCAACGCCGGGTACAAACGCCGGTACATGGCGAAACGCTCTTCGTACACTTTCGCTCTTTCGGGATTCGGCTCGTATACCCTCTGGACTCTCACAAGGTCATCGATGAGAGCGGCGAAATCTCCGATTCCTTCCTTTGCCTTCCGCCCAAGGAGGGCTGCACCAAAACAAGCTGCTTCAGAAACCGAGAGAGTCTCCACAGGCACGCCGTAGATATCCGCTTTGAGCCTGAGCCACACCGGGCTTTTTGCCCCTCCCCCAATGGCCCGAAGGCGCGCAACTTCAATTCCTGCCTCGGCAAGAAGGGACAGGTTGAGCTTCATTTCGTAGCTCACACCCTCAAGGAGTGCCTTGATGAACTCCTTTTTCGTTGTCCTGAGACTCAAGCCCACCACCATACCCATGGAGTGGCTGTCAAAGTAGGGTGTTCCGGTCATGGTGAAATGGGGAAGGACAAGAAGGTCTGTAGGTTCCTCCGGAAGCCCTTCAAGGAGGAGCTCATAAGCGTCTTTCCCCAATTGCGCCGCCATCTCCTTCTCCTTTTCTCCGAATTGATCCCGGAACCAGCGCAAAATCACCCCACCGGTGAAGTTGTACACGAGAGTCGTGTAGAGACCAGGAAAGGCATGGTGGTACGAGCAGAGGTTGTTCTCCCACATGGTCCTGCTCTTGACAAAATGAGGAATGGCCGGAGCGATGCATTCCACCGTTCCCGTGGCGTCCATGGCAAGGCCCTCTCGGATGACCCCCGCCCCTAAGGCTCCACAGGGCTGGTCGTGCCCTCCTGTCGCCACAAGGACGGGCTTCTCCCACCCCAGGTCTTCGGCAAACTTGCGGGACACCTCGCCAATAGGAGTCCCAGAAAGGTAGGGCTGCGCTAAGCGTTCCGGCTCAATGCCTGCAATGTTCAGAATCTCCTCGGACCAGGTGCCTTTCTCCACGTCAAACATCATGGTCCGGGAGGCAAGGGGAAAGCTTATCGCCGGAGGAAGACCAAAACGAAAGATGAGGAAATCCTCAAAGCAGAGGAAGTAGCGCGCGTTCTCGAAAACCTCCGGGGCGTACTTCTTCCACCAGAGGATCTTGTTCACCGTTCCTATTCCTGAGAGGGTCATTCCAGTAATGGCGAAAAAGCGCTCTCTCCCAAGCTTTTCCTCGAAGAGGGGGACGAACTCGTCCCCCCGCTCATCAAAGGTGACGATGCTTCGGGCAAGGGCTTTACCTTTTTCGTCAACGGGAACAACCGCCTCCCCCTGGGAAGAGATGGCAAGGCTCACCGGAGGGTCGTGGCGGATGCTCTCTGTGACCTTCCGCAAGCAGGCCACAACCTTTTCGTAAACTTCTTCGGCATCGAGTTCACTCCACCCGTTCTTTGGATGGTGGAGGGGATACTCTGCATAAGCCTGGGCAAGGATGTTCCCCCTTTCGTCAAAGGCGATGACTTTGCACCCTGTGGTCCCGACATCAATTCCGAGGTAACTCACGCTTCTCCCTCCTCAGAGGAGGCTTCGAATGTATCGGAAAGCACCCAAGGCATCGGCTCTCTTCTGGTACTCCCGAAGGGCTGCCACGTCAATCTTTTCCACCACGCCGAGCATCATCTTGATGTTCTCGATGCTCACTGTGCAGGCAAGGGATGGGTTCTCCCGGTACGGGAAGATGTCAAGGCCAAGCCACCCTTCGTAGTTCGAGTGGAAGAGGTAGTAGAGGAATTCGAGGGTCTCGAAGAAGTGCACCGTCCCTACTGCCATGTCATCGTCCCAATCCCGGAAGTTGTCGTTTAAGTGGAGCGCAAAGAGTTTCCCGAAACGGTCAAGGAGAGCCACCACATTTCCCGGAGACTCCTTGCAGTTGAAGGAGTGCCCAAGGTCAATGGTTACACCTACATTGGGGAGACCCACTTCCCGGGCAAGAAAGAGAGCAAGACCAGAGGTGGCGATGGTCGAGTGCGTCCGGGGCTCCCGAAGTTTGTACTCTAAGCTCAACTTCACCCGGGGGTTGTGGCTTGCGATTTCCCGCAGTGCCTCGATGAGGAGGTTCCACTGAGCCCGGTAGTCAATCTGGAAAGGATAGTCAAAGCCGTCCTGTCCTGGCCAGAGGTTCATGACATCAGCCCCAAAGTACTCGGCCATATCCATGGCTTTCTTGGAGAGCTCAATGGCCCGCCTGCGCACCTTCTCATCTTCAGACATGAGACCTCCCAAGGCAAACATCGGATCCCCAAAAAGGTCCACATCACAGGAAGCAAGGGAAAGACCCCGGGCGCTGAGCTCTCTCTTGATGCGTTCTGCGCTCTCCTCGTTGATTGGATTTGGGTAGTGCATGATGACACCCTTGAGGTCCTCAACCGCAGCGATGGCATCGAGGGCTTTCTCAAGAGGCACGTCCTCCTTGTACCCTCGGGGACAGAAGCGGTCCGGACACCCTCCAAAAACCCAGATTCCCGTGGCAAATCCTTTACTCTTCATGATTCTCCCCCTTTCTCTCCAAGGCGCTCACAAGGTGATGGATTTCCCACAAAGCATTGTACAACTTCCGGTACACCCTGTAGTACTCCTCATATACGGCCCCCTGAGGCGAGGGACGAATCTCGCCCCGGAAGCGAACCATTGCCGCAATGCCCTCCTGGGTGCTTGTGAAAACCCCACTTGCCTTTCCGGCAAGAATCGCCGTCCCCAGGGCCACAGCCTCTTCGGTCTCGGGAAGAAGGAGGGGTTTACCGAGAATATCCGCTTTTATCCTCAGCCACTCCGGAGATCTTGCCCCTCCACCGATAGCCCGAAGGTCAAGAACCGGAAGGCCGAAGGAAGCGAAAAGGTCAAGGTTCAACCGCATCTCGTAGGTGAGGCTCTCAAGAATTGCCCGGAAGATATCCCAGCGGGAAGCCGCCAGGGTAAGGCCTACAATCGCCCCTCGAGAATGCTCATCGAGGTAAGGAGTCCCAGAACCTGCGAAGTGAGGCAGAACGAAAATCGAAACCGGATGCGGCGGAAGTTTTGCAAAAAGGGCCCGGTACGGATCCTCGGCTTTCTCCTTCACGTCAGGCGCAATGGCATCCCGAAACCAGCGCACAACAGACCCCCCGGAAGCAATGTACGCCAAGGTGATGTACTCATTTTCTCCCACATGGGGATAGCAGCAGAACCCATGCTCCATCATCTCCCGGGTAAGAAAGGGCTCAGAGCCAATATTGAGCGCCACACATTCAGAGGTCCCAATGCCGTACATGGCCTCACCGCGCTTGCGCACGCCGCATCCCAAAACCCCGCAGGGCTGGTCATGCCCTCCGGTGGCCACCGGAATTTTCCCCTTTATCCCAAGGTCTTGCGCAAGGTCTTCCCTGAGGTATCCCACCAAAGACCCTGCAGGAAGGACCTGAGGAAGCCTTTCCCTCTCAAGGGATACCGCGCTGAGGACTTCTTCGGCCCAGGTTCTCTTCCGCACATCGAACATCATGGTTCGGGAGGCGAGGGAGTAGTCCATAACAGGCTCTTCCCCGGTGAGGCGAGAAATCACGAAATCCGCCACACAGGAGAATTTCCACGCCTTTTCGAAGACTTCTCGCCTGTGGTCCCGGAGCCAGAGAATTTTATTCACCGTGTACATCCCATGCAAGGGCATGCCGGTGATTGCAAAGAGGGTAAAGGGGTCGAAGCGTTCTCTGAAGAATTCCACGTACCCGTTGGCCCGGGTATCGAAGTTGGCAATGGCAAGGTGGAGTGGTTCTCCATGAAATCCAAGAGGCACAAGGGTCTCTCCGTGGGAAGTCACGGCCAGAGAGGCAATCGGCTCAGGGGTTTCCCGTGCCACTTCTCTGAGTGCCCCGCACACCGCCTGCCAGATTTGCTCGGGGCCAATCTCGAGCCACCCGGGCCTTGGCGTCAGGAAAGGGTATTCCCGGAAAGCAGAGGCAAGGACCTCCCCATTCTCTCGAAAGGCCACAACCTTACATCCACCGGTGCCCACGTCAATGCCAAGAAGCGCCACGACCATCCCCCCGGAAGAATCGACTCTGCGTCATCAAGAAAAGCCCTGCCACAAGCACCAGGGCAACAAGGAAAACCCAGCGCAGGCCAAAGCTATCCGCCACCACCCCCATGAACCAGGGGAAGAAGAGGGCTCCGAGTCCCCCAGAGGCCACCGTAAGGCCGATGGCTGTGGCCTGGAGCTCATTAATGTGCTTGGCCACCCAGGCGACGATAAGGGGCCAAATGGGAGCAAACCCAAAACCAAGGACAAGGAGGGCAGAAAGTGCAAGGGGAACCTGCCGGGTAATCGTAAGGCCAAGGAGGGCAAGGAAGCTCAAAACCGCAGCGACCCGAAGAAGCGCAAGGTAAGAAATGCGCCGGGTAAGAATCCCAAAGATGAGCCTCCCAACGGTCATCATTCCCCAGAAGATTCCCATGGCCGCCCCACCAAGGTAAAGCCCTTGCTTGAGCTCTCGAACAAAGTAGGTGCTCATCCAGGCAGAAGAACCGATTTCTGCTCCCACGTAGAGGAAAATGGCGAGAAAACTTGCCCCAAGGAGAACCTTCCAGGGAGCAAGGAGCCTGAGATTTCTGAGGGAAAATCGCTCGCTGTTCCCAAAGGCAAAGAGTTCCCGCTCTCGAGCAAGGAGTCCGAAAAGGAGGACCGAGAAAACCCCGGGAACGAAGTAGAGGACTCTGAAGCTCACGTTTTTCTCGAGGAGGAATCCCGCAAGGTAGGGACCAACTGCTGCTCCAAGACCAAAAGAGATCTGGCTCAGATTGAGAGCATACCCCTCACGCCCTGGGAAAACCTGGGAGAGGAGCCCTGTGAGGGGCGCTTCACAGAATCCTCCACCGATTCCTGCCAGGAATATTCCCCACTCGATGGTGGAGAAGTGTTCCGCAAGGCTCACCACGAAAAACCCAAGGGCAAGGAAGAGCTGGCTGGCAACGAGAATCGGCTTTTTCCCAAAAAGGTCACAGAGTGCTCCACTCACAAAAGTCGTCACCACGTACGGAAGGTAGTAAAGAGAGAAAAGCCGTCCCGCCCGGGTAGCCGAAAGCCCAAAGAGCTCCATCCACCGGGGCAGCACTGCCCCGGTGATGAGCATGGACACGGCAAGGAAGAAGAACGCCACACCTACAATTACCGAAAGCCGCAGAGCCGTTTTTCCTCCCATGTTACCTGCCGCACAGCGCCCGTGCTGCCTGCACAACGTCTTCTACTCGAGGAATGGAGTTATCCTCGAGGTAACGGCTGCAGGGAACCGGCGCATCGGCTGCCCCAAGACGAACAATCGGAGCATCGAGGTAATCAAAGGTGTGCTCCATAATTTGCGCAGCAATCTCCGCCCCCGCTCCACCGGTCTTGCATCCTTCGTAGACAATGATGACCCGGTTCGTCTTCCGCACCGACCGGCAAATGGTCTCGATGTCCAGGGGGAGAAGGGTCCTCGGATCGACGACTTCAGCTTCAATGCCTTCTTTGGAAAGAATCTCCGCTGCCTCAAGGGCCACAAGGAGCATTCGGGAGTACGCGACGATGGTGACATCCCGTCCTTCCCGCTTGACATCGGCGACTCCGATGGGGATGATGTACTCCTCTTCCGGTACCGGACCTTTCGTGTTGTAGAGCATCTTGTGCTCGATGAAGAGAATGGGATTGTCCTCACGGATGGCCGCCTTCAGGAGGCCTTTAGCGTCGAAAGGTGTTGCCGGCATGACCACCTTGAGTCCCGGAACATGGATGAACCAGGCCTCAAGGCTTTGGGCGTGCTGGGCTCCGGAAGAACGGCCGCATCCTCCTTCAGTCCGGATGACCATGGGGACCCGGGCCTTTCCTCCGAACATGTACCGGATTTTCGCCCCCTGGTTCACGAGCTGGTCCATGCAGAGGGTCATGAAATCAACGTACATGATTTCTCCCACCGGGCGAAGTCCGGTCATCGCTGCCCCAACGCAGCAGCCCACAATCGCCGCCTCGGAAATCGGGGTATTCCGAACCCGCTCACCCCCAAACTCCTGCCACAGACCCCGGGTGACACCGTAGGCTCCTCCGTAAAGCCCAATATCCTCGCCGATGAGGACAACGTTCTCATCCCGGCGCATCTCCTCCCGCAGAGCTTCGTTGAGCGCATCCCGATAGGTGATGACCCGCATTTTCCCTGGGTCGAACTCAGAGATGCTCCGAACAACCTTTGTGCCCTTCCTTCGCTCGATTTCGGCAAAGTCCTCCTCAACGTAAACGTCCTTTGTGATTTCCTCAAGAGGTGGATAGGGGCTTTGCTCGGCAAAGGCGATGGCTTCTTCAATTTCTTTTTCGACCTCTTCGTGAATTTTCTCAAGCTCCTCTTCAGTAGCCACACCCTGTTCAAGGAGCCACTGCCTGTAGCGCTTGATGGGGTCCCGAGCTTTCCACTCCTGCTCCTCTTCCCGAGTCCGGTACGCTCGAGGGTCGTTTTTGGAATGCCCCAAGTACCGGTACGTCTTGCACTCGATGAGCGTTGGTCCTTCACCCCGGCGGGCCCGTTCGGCCGCCTCTTCAACCGCCTCTTTCACCGCGAGTACATCCATGCCGTCCACCACCACCCCAGGCATCCCGTACGCCTGAGCACGCTCGGCGATGTCCTGAATGGGAAAGGCCTCCTTCACCGGCATGGACATGGCGTAGAGGTTGTTCTCGCAGACGAAAACCACCGGGAGCTTCCACACTGCTGCAAGGTTCAAAGCCTCGTGGAAGGCTCCGGTGTTTGCCGCTCCGTCTCCGAAAAAGCACACCGTGACTTTTCCGGTATTCTTGTACTTTGCCGTGAGACCTGACCCAACGGCAATCGGAATTCCTCCACCGACAATACCGTTGGCCCCGAGATTCCCCGCGGTGAGATCCGCAATGTGGAGCGAGCCACCCTTCCCCTTACAGTACCCGTCGATTTTCCCGTAGAGCTCGGCCATCATTCGGTCAAGGCGCGCACCCTTGGCGATGCAGTGCCCATGGCCCCGGTGGGTCGAGGTGATGTAGTCATCAGGGCGAATGGCATAGCACGCGCCCACCGCCACCGCCTCTTCCCCAATGTAGAGGTGCGTCGTCCCCCGGATTTTGTCCTGGCTGAAGAGGTCACTCACCGTCTCCTCGAAACGGCGAATCCGAAGCATATCCCGGTACATGCCAAGGAGCCTCTCTTTGGGCTCCATCTGAGCCTTTTTGGGCTCTACTCTAACCTCCACTGTCGTCACCCCCTATAGTACTCCTCTCTTGAGCCTGTCAAAGTGGAAGAGAATCCGCTTCCCCAGCTCTTCCTCTGGGGATACACCGCACACCGACCGAAGCACCTCCAAAACTCCTTCCCTTGCGATTCTTTCCTGAAGGACCACTGCCTCCTTGTCCTCAGGGCAATCGTAAAGGAGCGCTGCAGCGCACCCCAAGGCCACATGATCTGGAAAAACCCCCTGCGCAAGGCAAAACCTTGCCCCACCCACAAGGCGGTCTTCCGGGGAGAGTTTCCTCAAAGGGTCCCGTCCCACCCGGGTGACCGTATCCATCATGGCGGGATTGGCAAAGCGCTCCTTAAGGTCCAAAAGGTATGCCTCGTGCTCCTTCCTATCCCAGAAGGGGTATTTCCGGAAAAAGGCTTCCGTCACCTCTTCCCAGGCGCCGGAAAAAACCTGGGCAATACGAGGGTCACCGAAGGCTTCATGGATATAGGTGTACCCGAGGCGGTAGCCAAGGTAGGCGAGAACCGCATGTCCCAGGTTATGGAAAAAGAGCTTTCGTTCCTCTTCGGCCGCGAAGTGTTCTGTTCCTTCAAAGCCGAAAAGGGGCGGAAGCGACCCTTTGATTGCTTTTGCATCAAAGGGAAGCCTTGTGTACGCTTCAGCCACGATGCAGAGGGGGTCAAGAACACCAAACCGTTCCCCTACCACCGGTACCATTCGGGCAATGACCGTTCCCACAAAGCCAACCTTTTCTTCAAGGAATTCTTGCTCTTCTTGGGAAAGGTACTGCTGCACCATTCCTTTAAAAACGTGGGGAGCATCCTTGAGGTTCTCGCAGAGGAAAATGTTGAGTGGTTCAGGGTTCCTCTCCCTTCGTCTTTTGATTCCCAAAGCCACAAGAGGAGCAATGGAAGGAAGGTTTCGGGCACCAACGGCAGTAAGAAGAAGTGTGGCAAAAGCAATGCGCTCGGCAATTGCTTCCTCTTCCTGCACCGAGAGAACCTCAAAGTGGCGAATGACGACATCCTCAGAGGTCCCATCCTTTTTCAGAAGTCGAATGGTGTAGAACCCGCGCTCTTTGAGCTTTCTGACCAAATCCTCATTAGCCTCGACGAAAACGGTGGAAAACCCGGACGCCTCAAGGAGATGCCCGATGAATCCCCGTCCGATGTTGCCTGCGCCGAACTGAACCCCGTACGGTCTCATCCCAGTTTCGCCTCGTGCTCTTTGATGAACCGCTGCACTTCCTCGAAACTCCCAACCCCTTCTGTGGCTCCCATCTTCTCTACACACATCGCCCCACAGGCATTGGCAAATCTCCCAACCTCGTAGAGCTCCCACCCCCGGAGGTACCCAAAGAGGAACCCCGCGGCGAAGGCATCTCCTGCTCCAGTTCCATCAACCGCGGTGACCTTGAAAGGGGGAACGAGAATTTTCTCTTCTTTGGTCATGATGAAGCTCCCCTCTTCCCCCATTTTGATGGCCACAACTCTCGCCCCATACCCAAGGAAAAAGGAGGCTATATCGGCAAGGGTACTCTTTCCGGAAATCCGGGCCGCCTCATCCCGGTTGGAGATGAAGATATCGACAAGAGGAAGCACCGGAGCAATAGTGGCAAACCACTGTCCTGTATCATCCCAGGCGGTATCAAGGGAGGTCAAAACCCCAAGCTCTTTTGCCCGGGCAAATACCTTAGCGGTTTCCTCACCGTCAAAACCAGGCATGAGGAAACTCCCCGCTACATGCACCACCTTTGCTCCTTGGAGGAACTCATCCTTCACGTCACTGGCTCGGAGCGCCTGATTCGCCCCAGGGTAGTGGAGAAAAGTCCGTTCCCCCTGATCGTCGAGAAGAACCATGGTGGCGGAGGTATGGAAGCGGGAATCCCGCGTGACCCCTCGCACATCAACTCCATGGCGCTTCAGGGAGTTGATGACCACATCTCCCAAATCGTCATCGCCCACCTTCCCCACCACCAGGACCTCTTCCCCGAGTTTTCTCAAATCCACCGCCGTATTGTGGGCGCATCCCCCCACATGGAGTTCCATTTCCGGAACAAGGAGTAGTTTTCCCTTTTCCGGAAACCTGTTGATGGGCCTTCCCATGAGGTCGGCAACAAGAATTCCAATGCAGGTCACAAAGGACACCTCTATCCCTCCCCCTTCTCGAGTTCCACAATGCGCTGGGCCGTATCTTCGTCGGTGATGAGGATTTTGATGTACCGCCCCCGTAAGGCTCCAAGTATCGCCTCAACCTTCTCCCTTCCTCCGGCAATGCCGATAACGTTCCGCATCGAGCGCAAGTCCTCAAGAGGCAGAGCCACCGTCCGCCGATGTAAAGGCGTATCAATCACATTTCCCCATATGTCGTAGAATTGACCAAGGATATCTCCAACCCCGCCTTTCCTCCGGATGAGCTCAAGTTCGTGGTAGTCGATGAATCCGGTGAGGGTGTAGATGGAGTGCTGGGCGTCCACAGTCCCAATGCCCACAATGGACAAGCGAGTCTTCCGGGCAAGTTCCAGGGTCTTCTGGTTTATCCTCTCACTCAGGTAGAAGTTGCGAATTTCCTCGCTCTCCACAACCGCCGGGGCATAGAGGTAGTAGCATTCTCCCTCGAAAATCGAGGCGAGCTTCTCCCCAATGGTGTAGGGATTGAGAGATGCTGAAGCCGTCAGTCCTCCAACGAGGGTCACGAACTTGAGATTCTTTACCCGGACCCCTCGAAGGGATGCAGCCACCGATTTCAGGGTTCTCCCCCAGGCAATCCCGACGAGATCCCCACTCTCAAGGACCCGCTCAAGGTACCAGGCTCCTGCCCGCCCAAGGCTTTCGAAGAGATTCCCTCCCTTTGGTGTCGGAACAACCACAACATCCTCAAGATGAGGAAAGAGTTTGCGGAGCTCTCCTTCGATGAGAAGACAGTTGGCGTATGGAGAAGCAATGGAGATGCGGACAATGCCGTATTTCTGCGCCTTGTCAAGGAGTCGGGCCACCTTGGGCTGGGAAAGGCCAAGGCGCTTGGCTATCTCCCGCTGCGTGACCCCCTCCATGAAGTGGAGCCAGGCCACCCGGGTCAAGAGCTCGACCTCATCCGTGCTCATGAATATTCCTTCATCGAATAATTTTGCAAAAATATTCTGGCACATCCCCGGGGAACCGTCAATAATCTCGGAGAAAAAGAATAAAAATTCATCTCCCTGAGGCCACAGCAAGGACGAAAACACTTCGACACTCTGCCTCTTTAAGGACCCGAGAAAGGCTCTCAACCGTTGCCCGCGAGGTAAGGACGTCATCGACAACGAGAATTCGCTTCCCATGGACGGATTCCCGGGACGCCACCCGAAATGCCCCTTTCACGTTCTGCCACCGGTCCCGTGCCCGAAGCCCCACCTGAGGGAGAGTTGGTCGCACTCGCACCACCCCACGGGCAAGGACTGGAAGGTGGAATGCTTTTCCCAAAACGTTCGCAAGAAGAAGCGCTTGATTGAACCCCCGTTCCCGCTCTCGCAGAGGATGCAAAGGCACCGGGAGAACGAGATCCACCTCCTTAAAGAGGGGAAACTCCTCGCAGTACGCAACAAGAAGCTCTCCAAAGAACCGTCCAAGGGATACCACACCCCGGTACTTGAAGGCATGCATCGCCTCCCGAATTGGCGATGTATATGCACTCACCGCTCGAGCACACTCAAAGTGGTACGGAACGCGCCGGCACATGTGGCAGAGGAGCACCCTCCCGTGGGGAATCACCCGTCCACACCGGGCGCATATCCTATCCCGAAGGAAGGCAATTTTCCCTTGGCAATCCTTGCAGAGGGGGACAAGAGAGGGAAAGGGCACGTACGCCCCGCAGGCAACACAGTGCTCAGGGAGGAAAAAGTGGAGAAAGGGAATCATGTGCTTATTGGAATGGACCAAGCCAAAGGGGGTAGGCTCGTCTGGGCCACATAGGCCTCAAGAACAAGCTCACCCACTTCCTGAGGCACAAGGGAAAAGGAGGCCTTTCCCTCCGCATCGGTTGTGACGCCGAGTACTTTTGTGAGAGTATCATTCACCTTGCGGTACACGTTCACCGTTTTCCCAGGACAGGGATTCCCGAAAAGGTCCCGCACTTGAACCGTAAAGGAGAGAGGTTCTCCTACTTTCCCCTGGGCAGGGAGGCTCGAGAGATCCTCGAAAAAATACGGTGCAGCTGGTAAAACGGTAACCTTCCAGGAGACTGGTAGAAGATCGAAAAAAGAAAGACGAGCCTCAAGGGTGTATGTTCCTACCTTCCGGGGCATGGCGATCTCTCCTGAGCACTCTCCAGAAATACCTGTCCGCTCGTTTACTGAAAGGTCTCCGGGAGGAACAGGATACGTCCCTTCCTCGCCCCTCCACATCCACTCCACCTTTGCCCCCGAAACCGGTTTTCCCTCACCAGTCAACGCCTTGACCGTGAAGGGCTCCGTCCACCCCGCCACAAGTTGCAGATTCGAGGTCGGTCGTACTTTAAGAAAGGAAACCGGCCGTCCGGAAACGAGGTAGAACTCCTTTTGCCACTCCCTTTCGCCACTCTGAAGCCGTAGCGTCCGCTCTCCAAATCCTGAAAGACCCTCAAAGGTGAGGCACCACCTCCCAGAGTCATCCGATACCGTCCGTGCGAGAACTGGAGAAGAAACAGAGGAGATCTCGCCGTGCACCTCCCTCCTTGGACAGGGATCCCCATCGGCATCTTCAAGAACCCCTTCAACCACCAGAGGCTCTCCCGCCACCACCTCTTCGGGAACCTTTGAAGTCACCGAAAGAAAAGCAACCGAAGGAGCACAAACCTCCACTAGAACAGTGGTCTCTATACTCTTCCCAAGACAGAAGGAGAGGGGAATCTTTCCCTCCTCCCAAAACTTCGTCGAAAACATACCCTCTCCTTCTTCAAGGACTATTCTCTCATCCCCACACCACACCTCTCCCTCAAGAGGTACGTTCCTGTACTGGCACTGTAAGAGAAAAGAGACCTTCTGCCCGAGCTTTGCCTGTGAAGGACCTTGAACCTCAAGGCGAACATCCCGCTCCACGGAGAAAACCTCTTCCCGTCTGTTACCTGCTCGATCCTTGAAAACGACCCTTTTCTCCCCATGCCAGGGCACGGTAACCGCCCATTCCCGACTGGAAGCCTTTGCAAATTCAAGTGTCACCTCTTCAGTTGCGGTTCCGGAAACTCTGACTCCATCCTGTACGGCAACCGCTCGAGAGAGGGAAACCTCAGGCGGCGTCGTATCGCAGAGAATGTGTTTCCGAAAGACCTCCTTTCCCTCAAGAAGGACAAGGAGCAAATTCTCCCCTTCTTCAAGAAGAAGGGAAAGGGTAACCTCTTCTTCCATCCTGTGAAAACCCTTCTGGAGTACAATCCCGTTCAGAATAACGGAGAAACTTCCCCGAACTGCAAAGCTAAAGGACACCTGTCGCGAGGCCACCAAAGGAGGTGGCTCAACAAGAATCCGAAATGCAGGAACAAAAGGAGGCACCTCTTGAGTAGCCTCTCCATTCATGTCTCTAACCACAGGGAAAGTAACCTCTCTCCTCATCCCCAAAGCCCTAACCCCCACCACCTCCTGGCAAGGGAAATCCGGGGCCTGGTAGAGACCACTTGAGTCTATGAAACCATAGCGTGCATCCCAAGAAAGGAAGCGCCCAAGGCGAGGGGAGAAGCTCACAAGGAACTGATGCCTTGCCCCACAGAGGAGGTACGGAGGTGGATTCACAATCTCTAAGTTCTCCTGAATCTGGCACGAAACAAAGAGGAAAAAGAGCCCAAAAAGAAAAAAGTAAAATCCTTGCTTCATAAAAGCTTCAAGAAGACCTGCTTTTTGCGGCATTCTAACGAAGTAAGGAAAGGACTGTCAAGGGGACGCAAGGGATTTTCGCACAGATCAACCCAAGTTTCGTTCGCAGTACTCATTACTCATATCACCTTGGAAGAGCAAGGAGTAACCCAGGCAACAGGCATACCAGTGCAGTAGCCCACGAAATTCTCGGTAGTCCAAAGCCTTGGGGAATTCTTCACCCTCTTCCTAAATTTCAATTTCTCTTCGCTGCACTCTTTCCCTCAACTCTTTTAGGAAAAACACTTTCAACTCCTGAAAAAGCAAGGCGTTTGACTTTTTCCTCAGAGAGAGTACAATGACCCTTGAACTTGATAGAACCGCACTTAGAATCAAGTGGTGAAGTATGCAAAGGGTAAAACGGCCAACCCAGGCCGATGTGGCCCGTCTTGCAGGAGTATCAAGAGCCACGGTCTCGTACGTTATTAATGGCCTGGTCAGCACTCGGGTACCTGTTTCCGAAGCGACTCGCCGACGGGTTTTAGAGGCGGCAAGGCAGTTAGGTTATGTACCAGATGCCAATGCCCGGGCACTGCGCTTGGGGAACACAAAAGCCTTGGGGCTTATCATTCCCGATATCCGTAACCCTCATTTTTGGGAAACGGTTGAGGGCGTGTGGCGAGAAGCTCGAATCCTGGGATACCACGTACTTTTATCGAGCATGGATTTGAACGCAGAGTACGGGAAGGAGGTCTTTGAAGATCTCTCGCATCGGCGCGTTGATGGACTTATCCTTATGGGATCCTTTGTGGAACAATCGAAAGAGGCTCAAGAGATTCTCCGACAACTTCGCAAGCAACACCTTCCAATCGTGGAAATTAGCGATCACTTTCGAGAGGACCATGTGGACCAGATTGTTGCTGATTACCGAGAAGCTACCTTTGAAGCCATGGAGCTCCTTTTCTCTTTGGGCCATCGGCGAATCGGACTCATTTATGGAGTAGCAAGGCCGGACTTAGCCTTAGACCGCTTGTACCCTTATCGAGAATCGCTTGAGGCTATTGGTATCGGTGTCGACGAGAGTCTCATAGTACATTGTGGCCCCACCATGGAAGATGGATATCAGGCCACCTTTCTCCTCATGGAGCAAGAAAATCCCCCAACCGCCATTATTGCCGTCAATGATATATTAGCCATGGGTGCCCTTCGGGCTTTGGGCGACCTCCATCTTTCCGTTCCCAAAGATGTGTCCCTCGTGGGATACGATGACATTCCACAGGCAAAGTACCTCGTACCACGTCTGACCACGGCGTCTAAGGACGCAGTACGGATAGGGCAAGAGGCAGTACGTCTTTTGCTCAAACGTATCGAGAATCCTGAGCTTCCTTACGAAAAAGTCGTCTTTCCTTCTTGCCTCGTGGTTCGCGAGTCTACAGGCCCAGTGCCAGAGCGTTGAAAATCCTCTCTTCATGTAATGTTCCAGAGTTTCGTTCACAAGTCCCTCCCTCTTGTTCTTAGGTGAGTTATCCCAGGGGATATGGGAGATATCCCATAACCTGGAGAGGTGCGAGGATACCCGGTCAAGAACAAGCACCGGGAAAGCTCCCAGGACAGGACTGGCCCCTTTCCTCAAAGATGAGAGAACCTCCATGGGAGC
>JACIZN010000022.1:4863-19745 GCA_014359405.1 Candidatus Caldatribacterium sp. | reverse complement strand
CCAACAGCAAGCATCCCCTCGAAAACTCTGGGCTCCTTCACCACCACGCTCCCCACGACAATCCGGGAAACTCCCGCCTCAAGGTACCGGCGAAAGACCTCAAGGGTCCGTATTCCTCCGCCCACCTCGACAGGAATACGAACATTCTTTGCGATTCTTGCAATGTGCGGGAAATTCTCAGGTTTTCCTGATCGGGCTCCCTCAAGGTCCACCACGTGGAGCATCGGAGCTCCCTCATCTTCCCAGCGCTTTGCCACCGAGAGGGGATCGGTGTGGTAGACCTCAAGGTGGCGGTAGTCGCCTTTGGTGAGGCGCACCACCTGCCCGGCAAAGAGGTCAATGGCTGGAATAAGAAGCATTGCTGTCGATGCTCCTCACCCAGTTCTCGAGGAACTTCATGCCCCAGGTTGCGCTCTTTTCGGGGTGAAACTGGACCCCCCAGAGGTTTCCCACGTTGACCACAACCGGTATCGTCACGTTGTAGTTGCAAATACCCACCACACAGGACTCATCCTCAGGAATGGCATAGAAGGAATGGGCAAAATAGAAAAAGCGCCCCTGAGGGATGTTCTCGGTGAGCGGGGTCTGCCGCTTGAAGTAAATCCGATTCCAGCCCATGTGGGGAATCTTCGTCGTCGGAGGAAGTTTTCGGACCTCCCCGGGGATGAGGCAGAGGCCCTTTTTCTTCGGAGCTTCCTGGCTCCGCTCGAAAAGAAGCTGCAGCCCAAGACAAATCCCAAGAATCGGTTTCCCATCCTCAAAGGCCTGGCGGATGAGCGGAACAAGCTGGTTCTTCTCCAGGTTCTCCATGGCTTCTCCGAAAGACCCAACACCGGGAAGGATGATGGCCTCCGCAGCTTCAAGGCGGATAGGATCGCTCGTTACCTCAACGGTTTTCCCCAAGCGTTCCAGAGCCTTGGAAACGCTGCGGAGATTGCCGATTCCGTAATCCACAATGGCGATCATGTCCACCCTCTCCTACAGAATTCCCTTAGTCGACAAAAGCGCATCGCCCACAATCTGCGTTGCCTCATGGAGCGCCCTTCCAATGGCCTTGAACAACGCTTCAGACGCATGGTGTGCGCTCTTCCCCCACCATATTTTAGCATGGAGCGTGAGACGTGCGGAAGAGGTAAAGGCCCGGAGAAAATCCTCAAGGAGCACTATTTCAAAATCCCCCACCCTGACTTCGGGGGAAAAGGGGACATCGTACACGAGGTACGGACGGCCGCTTAAGTCAAGGACCGCCATGCTCAGCGCGTCGTCCATGGGAACAAAGGCCGTACCGAACCGCCGAATGCCCTTTTTGTCCCCAAGGCACGCACCGAGGGCCTCCCCAAGGACAATCCCCACATCCTCCACCACATGGTGGCTATCGACCCGGTCTTCGTCCCCTTCTGCCCGAAGCGAGAGATCCCACCCCGCGTGAAAGGCCAAAGCCTCAAGAAGGTGCGGGAAAAAGGGGACGTTCAGGGAAATGGCCACATGACGCTCCCCCTCAAGCCGAAGGGAAACCTCAACATCTGTCTCCTTTGTGGTTCGCCGAAGACTCGCCTCTCGAGCCAGAACTCACCACCCCTTCCTATTCTACAATCCCCAGAGAAATTTTCCAAGGACTCTTTCCCCCCACCCCCCTCCTGTGCTAAACTCAAGAAAGGATTGGGGGGTACCAAGGCATGGCAAGAAACGACATCAACTATTTTTTTGGCATCGGAAACCTTACAAAGGATCCCGAGCTCCGCTACACCCCTCAGGGGACACCGGTATGCCGCTTCCGCATGGCCATGAACCGACGCTACCAGGGTAAAAGCGGCCCGGTTGAGGAAGTGACGTACATTACCGTTGCTGCGTGGGCGAAACTCGCAGAACTCTGTGCCCGCTACCTCCACAAGGGAAGCCGAGTGGCCGTGGTGGGGTCCCTTCGCTCGAGCTCCTGGGAGGACCGGAACGGAGGGAAACGGACCTCCTACGAAATCCGCGCCGAGAACATCCAGTTCCTCAGCGCCCCTAAGGGGGCACTCGCAAGCGATGAAGAGGTTATCGCCTTCTCACCGGAAATCGATGTGGAAAACTTTGCCACCTTCGCGGGTGAGGAAAGCGAAGAGCCCCTTGGAGACTTCGAAGACATCCCACTTGATAGCGATGAAGCCGCTCCCGAAGATATTCCTTTTTAGCGTTCTCCTTTTTGCTCTCTTTTTAGGGAACTCCGCTAAAGCCCAGATCGCTGTGACTGTTGATGGCGAGCGGATCCAAAGCGGAGCACACCTTGTGACACGGGACGGTACACCCTACATCGCCGTTGAGGACCTCTTCAAGGACATCGGAGGCATAGCGTACTACTCCCCCATCATGAAGAAGGTAAACCTCAAGTACGGAAGGCTCTCCTGGGTTCTCTCTCTCGATAAGGGGGTGGCGGTCTCCGATGGAAAGGAAATTCCCCTGGATGGAAAGGTCTTTGTGGAGAACAACAAGGTGTACGTCTCCTTAGAGGTCCTCGCGGATCTCTTCGGTTTTCGGGTGACGCAGAAAGCCCCCGAAACCCCTTCTCCTTCACCTCAAGAAGCGCAAACGCCCTCACCTCGAAAAGGCCTTCCCACCCTTTTGAGGGTTCGCTTTGCCTCGTATGATCAGGAAATGCGCACCCGCATCACCTTCGATTTCCAGGGAGGCGTACCTCCCTTCACCTTTCGGGTCGACCGGGCACAAAACGTCGTTCTGGTTGCCTTCCGAAACTGCACCCTTGGCGACGTTTCCCCCTCCTTCCCCATCAACGACGCCCGGATAGGAACGCTGACTCTCAGGGAGGAAGAGGGAGGAGTTCGAGTCACCATTCCCTTCAAAGGAACCATCCAGGTTCAGGAAGGAAGGCTCGACGGAGCCAATCCACGGGCGTACTTTGATCTTTTGAGCCTTGTGGAGATCACCGAAGAGAGCCCGGCTCCCCCATCTCCTTCCCCATCCCCTCGCCCAAGACCGTCTCCTTCTCCTGTGGTAACCCCAAGCTCATCTCTTGAAACCATTGACCGGAAAGTCGTCGTTCTTGACCCGGGGCACGGGGGGAGTGATCCAGGATGCGTCCACAACGGGTACCAGGAGAAGACGATTGTTCTTGCCATCGCCCAGAGAGTCAAAAGCCTTCTTGAGTCCCGGGGGTACAGGGTGTACATGACCCGGGAAAGCGACACCTACCCCAGCCTCGACGACCGCTATAACCTTGCCAACGGCAAGAATCCCTTTGTCTTCGTGAGCATCCACTGCAACGCTTCACCGAACCCAAAGGCAAGTGGTGTCGAGGTCTTTGTGGGCGGGAGCAAACCCCGCGGTGAAGGGGCTCTTGACGTGGCCACAAGAGAAAACGCCGCCTTTCTTGCCGAACAGAGCTCAGTTCTCGAAAACTCAAGTAAGCTCAACTCCGTTTACACTTCAGCGTACTACCTGAAAAGCCGTGAGGCCAGCGCAAAGCTTGCGGAACTCGTGGTTCAGGAGGTGTCAAAAAGCGCAGGACTTCCCCCCCGAGGGGTGAAAGAAGCGCCCCTTGTGGTCCTGGGGCACATGTTCTACCCCGCCTGTCTTGTGGAGGTTGGCTTTTTGAGCAATCCAACTGAGGCAAAGAAGCTCGCCTCCTCTTCTTTCCAGGAACGCATTGCGAAAGGCATTGCCGACGCCATAGAAGCCTTTGCCAAAAGCCCTGAACTTGCAAAACTCCTGGGAGGGTAGCGATGGAGGAATTCCGACACCGGAGGAAGAAGAAGCGGAAAAAGCGTTCCTTCTCCTGGCAGGCGCTTCTTTACATTCTCCTTGGAGTGCTCCTCTTTTTCGGGGTGGTGTACGGCGGGGAGCTTCTTCTTCGGATTCTCCGTCCCTCTCCATCGCCCACACCCCGTCCAACAGGAGTTGTAATACCTCAGGAGGGAACCATGGATGTCGTTTTGTACTTTGCAAACGCCGATTTCACCGCCTTAGTGGAAGAAAAGCGGCGCGTTGTGAAAGACGAGCGCTGGATGGAGCGGGTCGTTGAAGAACTCCTCAAAGGACCGGAGGACAAAAACCTCTTCAGCGCCATCCCCAACGGAACAAGGCTCAATGCGGTCTTCGTGGAGGGGAACACAGCCTATGTCGACCTGAGCCCTGAGATGGCCAGGAACCAGTCCGGAGGGACATCCCAGGAGTTCTTGAGCGTCTACGCCATTGTGGACACCCTCACCGCCTTCCCGGGTATTGAGCAGGTGAAAATCCTCATCGACGGGAAAGAAACGCAGACCCTCTGCGGCCACATCGACATCTCTGAGCCTTTGCGAAGGGATGAACGAATCATTGCCAAAGTTCAGTAGTTTCCGGGAACTCGGGGAATACCTGAAAGAAGCAAAGGGGAGGACATTGATGCGGAGCGATGGGCGAAAACCAGATGAACTCCGACCGATAAGCATCGTTCGGAATTACTTAAAGTACGCCGAGGGGTCCGTGTTCATCGAGGCGGGGAACAACCGCATCGTCTGCGCAATCTCGATGGAGGACCGGGTACCTCAGTTCCTCCGCAACACCGGCCAGGGCTGGATCACCGCCGAGTACGCCATGCTCCCCCGGGCCACAACGACCCGCAACATTCGCGACGCCGTGAAGGGGCAAATCGGAGGAAGAACCCACGAGATCCAGCGCCTCATCGGCCGGGCCCTGCGCTCAGTCGTTAACCTCGAGAAGCTCGGTGAAAGGACGATCCTTGTGGACTGCGACGTCATCCAGGCCGACGGAGGCACACGTACTCTGGCCATCACCGGCTCTTTCATCGCCCTCGTTGACGCGCTCTGGCGTTTCCTCGATGAGGGCACGCTCCCTGAGCGGGGCATCGTCCGGGACTACCTCGCTGCGGTGAGTGTCGGCATCGTCAATGGAGAAATGCTCCTTGACCTGAACTTCGAGGAAGATTCGATTGCCCAGGTCGATATGAACATCGTCATGACGGGGAGCGGGAAACTCGTGGAGGTCCAGGGGACAGCAGAAAAAGAACCCTTCTCCCGGGACACTTTGAATGCTCTTCTTGACCTTGCCCAGAAAGGCATCCAGGAAATCCTTGTTCTGGAGCGGAAGATTCTCGAGCGCGGCCTCCCATGAAAGAAACCGTGTACATTGTGACAAGAAATAAAGGAAAACTCGTCGAAATACGGGGCATCCTCACCCCCTTCGGTATTGAAGCAAAGAGCATCTACGAAATTGCCGACCTCGGAGAGATTGCAGAAACCGGGAAGACCTACCTTGAGAATGCCCTCCTGAAGGCGCGGACCGGATTCGAAAGGACAGGGCTTCTTTCCGTCGGAGAAGATTCAGGGCTTGAGGTTGATGCCTTAGGGGGACTGCCAGGGCTGTACTCGGCTCGCTTTGGGGGACCAGGGCTTTCGCAAAAGGAGCGCATCCTCCTTCTTCTTGAGCGCCTTCGGGGCGTTCCCCGGGAAAGGCGAACCGCCCGGTTCATCTGCGTTGCGGCCGTTGTTGGACCCTGGGGGGAAAGGGTCTTTGAGGGGGTCTGCGAAGGATACATCGCCGAAGAACCCCGGGGCGATAAGGGGTTCGGGTACGACCCGGTATTCGTGTACCCACCCTTTGAGAAAACCTTTGCCCAGCTCGGCGCAGAATTGAAAAACCGCGTAAGCCACCGGGCCCAGGCCTTCAGGAAACTCGCCCAGTTCCTCCGCGAGGGCTCTTAACTCAAAAACCACTTAAAGCCTCCTACAGGTGTTTATTTTCTCTGGCAAGCACGCTTGTGTTAAAATTACGACAAGTCTCCACTTTCTCGAGGAGGGATGAAAGTGCCAGAAGTAACGAAGAAAATCACCCATTACGAGCAACTCCTCAACGGCATATGGTCCTCGTCTATCAAGTATCTTGGAGCCTTCTCCGTCCAGCTACTCATAGAACGAGTTGTGTTTGACGTTGCTGCAGAGTACCGAGAGATAGAACTCATGAGATGGAACGAAAAAGGAATATCGTGCAACGAAATAGCAGAAGCCCTTAAAGACAGACCCGATTTCCCCATTGACGACATGTTTACACGATTCATTACCAAGTACGTGGAAATCCTCGCAAAACTTGTAGGAAGCGAAAAGGCAGAAAAGATACTTGAAAGGATCAAGAGTGAGCTTGGCAAGGAGGCGTAAGGATTATGGAGAGGCTCCGGACTGGCATTGAAAATCTTGATAGAATCCTCCACGGCGGGATACCTCTGTACTCACTGAACATCGTCTCGGGTAGCCCGGGGAGCGGGAAGACCATTCTGGTTCAAAACATCGTCTTCAACAACGTCAAGAATGGCCTGCGGTGCCTGTACATGACCACTATATCGGAATCTCAACTGAAGCTGGTACGACACCTCCAGGAATTCCGGTTCTTCTCGGATGATTTCATTGGCGAAAGGTTCATCTATGACGATTTGGGAACATTCATACGCAAGGAGGGGTCCGTAAGAGCTCTCGAGTACATTATGGAAGTGGTGAGAAAGCATCGGCCCAACATCCTGGTTATTGACAGCTTTAAAGTCATACGGGATATGTTCAACGACGAGAAAGCCTTTAAGACCTTTGTTTTCGACCTTGCAGCATCGCTCTCGGTATGGGAGGTTACCGTTTTCCTCGTAGGTGAGTACAGAGAAGAGGAAACCAACACACTCAGCGAGTTCGCTATTGCCGACGGCATCTTTCACCTCTATGGGCAGGAGGAAAAGCGATTCCAGAAGAGATACCTGCGCATACTCAAGCTGCGGGGCACAGACTTCGAGCGGGGAGAACACCTCTTCGAAATTACACCGGCAGGGATAGTAGTCTACCCGAGGACGAAACCAGAAACAGAGAAGCTCACCTATGCAGCATTGCAAGACAAAAAGCCCTTTGGCATACCGGAACTCGACGAGATGCTGGACGGCGGCTTACGGAAAGGCACGGTGACACTCCTTTCCGGGGGTACGGGAACGGGCAAGACCACTTTTGCTCTCAAATTCCTCCTCGAAGGGGCTGTCAGCGGTGAAAGGGGACTCTTCATCTCTTTCGAGGAGTCTCCCAATCAGCTTATGCACAACGCTTCGCAGCTTGGCTGGGATCTGAGCAGATACGTACAGAAGGGCACAATTACTCTGCAGTTCGTCTCCCCTATAGAGCTGGATGTAGATAAGCATATCCTCGCACTTATGGAAACCATAGAAAAGAGCGACATAGAGCGGTTGGTACTCGACAGCATCTCGTCCTTCGAAAGCAGTGTCATCGACTTACAGAAGTACAAGGATTACCTCTGGGCATTGACACAGACATTGAAAGCACAGGGTGTCACAAGTATATTCACGGTTCTCACAGAGGACCTCTTCTCCCCATTGGTAGTGACAAAAACTCAGACATCCCTCCTTGCGGACAACATCATAATCCTGAGGTATGTAGAGAAAAACTCAGCCATAAGGAAAGCACTCAGTATTCTCAAGGCCCGTGGAACTTGCCACAGCAGAGACCTTCGAGAGTACGAAATCACTCCTGGTGGGATAGAAATTCTGGGAAAACTTGATGCAGTAGACATGTTGCGGTGAGGTGTCGCTATGCCCACAAACATTTTGCTCAGCATACCGCTAAAGTACTGGCAGGATTTCCAAGATTCTCTTGTAAAAATCAGCAACATGAATATCTACGTATTTGACGCCAGCGGCAAACCTTTCTCTGCGTTCAGCCAGGATGTGGCAACGTGCCAAAGCGTTAACAAGGGTCGAGTAATCCAGGACGCAGAGTGCATGCGATTCTATCAGGAGGCGTTTACCACCGTACAGCAAGGCAGAGAGGGGAAGATATTCACATGTCCCTACGGCTGCAAACTCCACATCTGTTCCCTTGGATCCCACGCTCAGAAAATTGGTTACCTCGCGGTTCACCTTCCCACACCGGAAGCCATCAGCGACACCGGGAGCCAGAGGTACTACCTTATCCAAAGGATTTGCCAGATTGTCAACGAGACCCTGAAGGCGGTTATTGAGAAAACGGTTCTGGGACTGCAGAGACTCGAGCTCAGCAGCATCTATGAAATCAGTAACCTCCTAATCTCTACGGTTGAGCTTTCTAAAGTCGCGGAATTCATAACCAATTCACTCGTTATTCTCTACAACGTTGACATGGTAGCTCTGGGCCTCTATGAGAACGGCAGGATCAAAGTAATCCAGGCCACAGGTGAGTACAGGGACTCCCTTGTGGGACAAGAATGGTCCTTGGAAACCCCTCCACTGAGTGAGGCCTTCCTTAGAGGTGAACCACTGTCCATTGAAGCGAGAGACTTGAAACTTCCAAACGGAGTCAATCCATTGGGGAAAATCTCAACCAACAGGGTCATCATATATCCTCTCTATTCCTTCCTGGGCGTTGTTGGCCTTTTGCTCATCATATACTCTCCCCAGGAAACGACAATCGACCCCGGCAGCAGAAATTTCCAAATATATGCGAACTTCGCAGCTATAGCTCTGGCCAATGCGAGACTTGTGAGCCAACTGGAAAGAGAAGCCCAAACAGATTTCTTAACCGGGCTCTACAACAAGCGAATGCTGCTGAGCATCTTGAGCCATGAACTCGAAAAGAGCCGAAGATATGACACACCGCTTTCTCTTCTCTTCATAGACATTGACGACTTCAAGGCTTATAACGACGCCTATGGCCATGTTACTGGAGACATTGCCCTAAAGAAGCTGGCAGAAATCCTCAAAACATCAACGCGACAAGCTGACTTTGTGGGGCGTTACGGGGGAGAAGAATTCGTGGTTATTCTTCCCGGCGCAACCAAAAAAGGTGCCATTGCAGTTGCCGAAAAAATAAGAAAAGCTGTAGAACAAGCTGCATTTCCATTCCGAAAGATGACTGTAAGCATTGGGGTTGCCACCGCAACGGTAAACGACTTTGCCGATTCTCTCATAAACAGAGCCGATCGGTGTCTCTATCAGGCAAAGAGAGAGGGCAAAAACCGCACCTGCGCGGATTTCCCAGAGTAGTATAAAAGCTCTCAGCCCTAAAGAAACCTTGCAAAGAACACCACGCACGGGGCAACGCAGAGCGAGTGAAGCACCCCGCTCATCATCCCAAGAGGCGCAAGGCGCTTACTCACCCGAAAGAGAACCCCAAGGGTTGTATCCATGCTCGTTGCTCCACCAAGGGCAACCGCCGCCCATCCCCCAAACACCCGGTACACCCACGCAACGCCCACGAGGGTGAGAATCTCCCGAAAAACATTGGTGACGAAGGCAAAAAGCCCTAAAGAAGGATTCCCAAGGCGGGCAAGGAGCACCCCCGAAAGGGAGTACCAGCCAAACCCTGAGGTAACCGCAAGACTCTCGCCCAGGGTGAAAGAGGTGCAGAGGGCAAAGACGCCCGCTCCGGCAAGACTCCCTGCCATTGCTCCCAGGGGAAGGAAGAGCACCCGAAAGCCCAGATTCCGGGCTTCCCGGAAAGCCTCCTCATCCCTCCCCAGCTCCATGCCAATGCCAAAAAGAAGAACATAAAGCGCCGCATCCACCCACCTCTCGGGAAAGGGGAAGATGCCGAGAACCCCAAAGAGCATGCCAAGGACAAGGCTCACCACGATACCGAGAGTCATCGGGACTTCCTCCTCTCCAGGAGTCGCTCAAAGAGGGCAGCAAAAACCACTGCTCCCATTCCCGAAAGAAAAGCAAGAAAAAATGCCGAAAGGCCGATGGAAGAGAGCTTCGCTCGGGCAGTCTGGTCTGCCCCAAGGCGAGCTCCCATGGCGAAAATGAGCACGAAAAGACCGGCGTCCGTGAGCACCTTCCCCACCTTTCCCGCACGCGGCCTAAAGAGTCTTCCCACAAGGAACCCAAGTCCAAGAAGCAGAAAAAGATAGAAAATCACGGCGCACTCTCAAAGACCAAGCCCTCGTATTTTCTCAGGACATTTCTTCGCCAGCGCAGGAAAGCCTCTTCAACTTCTGCAAGGCGCGTTTCATCCCCCTCCTCAAGGAAAGCCCGAAGGAGGTCCTTGATTCTCTGGGCTTCCCGATCGGGGGGACGAAGGGACTCAACGGTGTACTTCGGAGGAAGCACTCCTTCCTCGATACCGGCAAGGATATCCCGAACCCTGTTGTGAAAGGTTACAACCGCCTCAAGGGATACCGCTCCCTGGAGCATCCCGGGAAGGAAAAAGGAAGCAATGCTGAAGGCCACAAGGGCAACACAGGCACCGTACGCAATACCCTCCCCCCAGCGCTTCCAGGAGAACACCGAGAATCCAGGAGCGATAATCCACCCAAGCCCCATACCTGCGAGGAGCCCCCCAACATGGGCCGCGTTGTCGATAGCCGGGACGGTGAAGCCAATGAGGAGGTTGATGAATATGAAGGGGAGAAGGCTCATGCCTAAGCGGTGGAGAGAGGTATTCCGGTACTTGAGGCCCCCGGAGAAGAGAAACCCCGCCAGACCAAAAATGGCCCCGCTTGCTCCCACGCCCACCTGTCGAAAGTTGACGAGAAAGGAGAGGAGACTTCCTGAAAGCCCCGAGAGCACGTACACGACGAAGAACTTCCGATACCCGTATATGCCCTCAACGAGCCTGCCGAGCTGAAAAAGGGCGTAGGTGTTGAAGAAGAGATGCCACACGTTCCCGTGGAGGAAAATGGAGATGAGGAGCCGCTGCCACTCCCCTGAGGCGACAAGCGGCCCGTACTTTGCCCCAAGACGCAAGAGGTTAGAAAGAGTAAAACCACCGCTTGCCACAGTGGCCACAAAGAACACAAGATTAAAGACGATGATTGGGTACAGCATCAGGAAACTCGACCCAGGGCCTCCTCGACCTCCCGCCGCAGAGCCTCATCTGTAGAGAGGTAGTGGTTGATTTCGCTTGAGAGCTTCACAAGGAGGTACAGCCAGTAGATGGCAAAGGTGATGATGCTCAGGATGATGAAGAGAATGATGCTCCGGCGCGGTATCCTGAACACCCGACCACCAAGACGAACACCGTGCTTATCCTCAAGGTACTGGTAGAGCTTATCCTTGAGGTCTGAGAGCTTCCCGGTGGAGCGGAAGATGTGATGGAGGTACACCGCAAGGAAAATGAACGCTAGGATGTTGAAGAGAATTGCGTACACCCCTGTGAAGAGCCCGATGAGGTAGAACACAAGGTACAGCCAGAACGGCCAGGTCTGCACCACGAATTCCTCGGTGCGGTTGGCAAAGAACCCGATTTCCCCCCGAAGCGGGTCCTCTAAGCGGTCCTTCAGGTTGAGGAAAACATCCCGGGTATTCGTGATGTTCCGGTTGATGGCCCGCGCCCACTGGTAGAGGACAAGGAGCTGGAAAATGGCGCCAAGGATGCCAAAAAGGGCCACCAGGGCCAGGGACCCCACCGCCGCACCGGCCTGGAGTTGCACTGCAGCCACAAGGCCGGCAAGGACAAAAATAACCGCAAGGATGACGAACACCACGGCAAGAACTGCAAGAGGCATGCTCGCCCGATCTTCCTCAAGGAACCTGGAAATGGCCATCCGTACTCCCTCCTTCCCTTTTCCTGCATTGTACCACAGTTTCTGCAGTCTATTCCCCTATGATTTTCACCAGAACCCGCTTGGGGCGCTTCCCGTCGAACTCCCCGTAGAAGACCTGCTCCCAGGGACCAAGATCGAGCCTCCCATCAGTCACGGCAATGACCACTTCCCGTCCCATGATGGTCCGCTTGAGATGCGCATCGGCATTGTCCTCTCCCACATTGTGACGGTACTGTTCGTAGGGCTTTTCCGGAGCGAGTTTCTCAAGCCATCGCTCGAAGTCCTCGTGGAGGCCCTCTTCGTCATCGTTCACGAAGACGCTTGCGGTGATGTGCATGGCGTTGCAGAGGAGGAGACCTTCCTTTATGCCGCTCTCGCGAAGGCATTCCTCAAGAAGGGGAGTGATGTTCACGAAGGCACGACGGGTGGGGGTATGGAACCAGAGTTCCTTCCGGTAGCTCCGCATGGGGCTCCTCCTTGCTCTGGCGGAGAGGGAGGGATTCGAACCCTCGAGGCGGTTTTTAGACCGCCTAATCGCTTAGCAGGCGATTGCCTTCAGCCACTCGGCCACCTCTCCGAGACATCCGTAGTATACCATGGACCTTCTTGCGCTTCAATACCCAGAGAGCTCATAGGCTCTCTCAAGAACCCGCTGCACTGCCACCCCATCCTCAAGGGTAGCCCCAAGAGAGGGTTTCCCAGCAAGGTGCAGGAGGAAATCATGGGCACAGGCAATGTGGGCTCGAACCCAGCCAATGGCAAATTTTCCGGGAATCCGGTTCGGATAGGGGTACTGGTGGACCGACTCAATGTGCTGGAACCCCCGCTCCCCACCGTAAGGGCCGGATGGGCGACGGGCATCGTACACAAGGAGGAAGTTCGGTTGCATCGAGTTGTAGCGGATGGCCCCTTCCATTCCCTCGATTTCCAGGCGAAGCTCATCGCAGCTTCCGGTGGCGAAACGGCTCGCCTCAAGGGTTACAGGGGCCCCACCAGGAAGAGAACCCAAAACTTCAGCCCAGTCGTCGACGAGAACCTCGACGAATTCCTCCCGAGAGGCGTCTTTTGGCCGCCGCTTCACGAAAGTTCTTGCCCGGGCACTTTCGACCGTGAAATCCCCAAGGAGGTACCGGACAAGATCAATCCCATGGGACCCGAGGTCTGCGAGAGCTCCACCGCCAGAGAGCTTCCTGTCAAGGCGCCAGCTCATGGGACGGAGGGGATCGTTGTACCCGGAGTGGAGGTACTGGACGCGAACCCGGGTAACCTCCCCAAGGAAACCGCTTTGGATGAGCTCCCGAGCCCGGAGAATGGCGGGAACGAAACGGTTCTGAAAGGCCATACCAAAGGGAACACCCCAGGCGGTGACGGCTTCCCGTATTTTTTCTGCCTCCTCCAAGCTCGAGGCCAAGGGCTTGTCGCAGTAAATGGCCTTTTTCGCCCGGGCTGCCTCAAAAACGACAGGGAGGTGCAGGGCATTTGGGGTTGCGACCACGATAACATCGATGTCCTCCCGGTGCACGAGCTCCTCAAAACGGGACGTCACAAAGGGAACCCCGGTTTCCTCCTGGGCTTTCCGGGCGGTATCCTCCCGGGAGGTGCAGATGCCGCGAATTTCGGGGATAAAGGGGAGATCGGCATAGTAAAAGGGGAGGGACGAAAAGGCAAGGGCGTGAATTCTTCCGATGAAGCCAAAACCAACGATGCCAATCCCGAGGCGCTCCATTCACTTCACCTCGAATTCCGGAGTGAGCATGTCAAGGCCGTGCATGTAGCGGCGGAGAACCTCAGGAACCACAACCGTCCCGTCCTCCTGCTGGTAGTTCTCAAGAATGGCCACGAGAGTCCTGCCTACTGCAAGGCCTGAGCCGTTCAGGGTGTGCACGTAGTGGAGCTTCCCGCTTTGAGAACGGAAGCGGATGTTCGCCCGCCGCGCCTGAAAATCCTCAAAGTTGCTGCACGAGGAAATCTCCCGATACCTCCCTTGAGAAGGAAGCCAGACCTCGATATCGTAGGTCTTTGCCGCGGCAAAACCGAGATCCCCGGTGCACAGCGTCACCACCCGGTAGGGAAGCCCGAGGAGTTCGAGGACTTCTTCTGCGTCCCGAACGAGCTCCTCAAGCTCATCGTAGGAGTGATCCGGGTGGACGAACTTCACGAGCTCCACCTTGTTGAACTGGTGCTGCCGAATGAGCCCCCGAACGTCCTTTCCGTAGGAGCCCGCTTCCCGCCTGAAACAGGCACTGTACGCCACGTAGTAGATGGGAAGGTCCTCCTCCTCAAGGATTTCATCGGCGTGGAGATTCGTCACCGGAACCTCTGCAGTCGGTATGAGGTGGAGATCGTCCTGGCAGTGGTAGAGGTCGTCAAAGAACTTGGGGAGCTGTCCCGTCCCAGTCATGGTCTTGGTGTTCACGAGAAAGGGTGGGAAGATTTCCTGGTACCCGTGCTTTAGGGTGTGGAGATCGAGCATGAAATTGATGAGCGCCCGCTCAAGGAGTGCCCCTTTCCCCTTGAGCACCGTGAAACGGGATGAGGCGATTTTGGCTCCCCGCTCGAAATCGAGAATGTTGAGAATCTCCCCGATTTCCCAGTGCGGCCGAGGGGGGAAATCGAACTCCCTCGGTTCCCCCCACCAGCGGACCTCGACGTTGTCCTCCTCACCCCTCCCAAAGGGGACGGTCTCGTGAGGGATGTTGGGGAGGAAAAGGAGCTTCTCCCTCCACCTCTCCTCGGTTTCCCGTAGCTCCTCCTCAAGGGAGTCCAGGCGGGTGGAGATTTCCTCACCCTCCCGGAGGAGATCCCCGGGGTCTTTACCCTCCCGTCTCAGCGCGCCAATGGCCTTCGCAATCTGGTTCTTTCTCTGCCTCAGCGAATCGGCCTCCTTCTGGAGGCTCCTCCGCTTCTCGTCAAGGGCAAAGAGTTCCTCAAGAATTTCCGTGCCCATGCCCCGCTTCCGCAGGGCTTCCTCCACTTCCTTTCTGTGCTCTCGAACCCACTTCCAGTCAAGCATCGTCCATCCTCCTACCCCTTGATGACTCCCAGAGGACGAGCGTAGGCCACCTTTTTGGAAATTCCTGCTTTTTCCACCACCTCGACGACTTCACCGACATCCTTGTACGCCTCGGGAATCTCCTCCCGGAGTGTGGCCTTGCTCTCCGCCATGACGAGGATGCCCCGCTTTTCGAGTTCTGCGGCAATGTCCCGACCCCGGGAGGTCCGATCGGCCTCCGAGCGGCTCATGACTCTCCCTGCCCCGTGGCAGGTGGACCCAAAGGTCTCTTGCATCGCAAGTTCCGTCCCCACAAGGATGTAGGACCCTGTGCCCATGTCCCCGGGAATGAGGACCGGCTGGCCAACGCCTCGGAAACGTTCCGGAACCGCGG
>JACIZN010000022.1:0-4853 GCA_014359405.1 Candidatus Caldatribacterium sp. | reverse complement strand
CTTGTTGCCCCCTTGCGGTGGACGCAGACTTTCATCCGCTTTCCGTCCACCTCGTGCTCCTCGATTTTGGCGATATTGTGCGCGACGTCATAGAGGACCTCCATCCCGAGGGAACGGGCCGATTTCCCGAAGACCTCCTCAAAAGACTCCCGAATCCAGTGGGTGATGAGCTGGCGGTTCGCCCAGGCAAAGTTCGCCGCCGAAACCATGGCCGCAAAGTACCCTCTGCCCTCAGGAGAGGACAGGGGCGCACAGGCAAGCTGCCTATCCGGTACCTTGATGCCGTAGCGGTTCATGGCATTCTGCATCTTCTGGAGGTAATCGGTGCAAATCTGGTGGCCAAAACCCCGGGAACCGGTGTGGACCATGATGATAACCTGGCCCTCAAAGAGCCCAAAAATCTCTGCCACATCGGGACGGAAGATGCGCTCAACGACCTCAATCTCCAGGAAGTGGTTCCCTGAGCCGAGGGTGCCAAGCTGGTCCTTCCCCCGCTCGATGGCCTTGTCGCTCACCGCGTCAGGGTCTGCACCTTCCATGGCGCCACCCTCTTCAATGTGGTCTTTGTCCTCAGGCCAGCCAAAGCCCCGGGAAATCACGTACTGCGCCCCCTGAGTCATGACTCTGCGGAGCTCACTCGGGGAAAAGGAGAGCTTTCCCTCTGAACCCACCCCAGAGGGGATGTTCCGGAAAAGGACCGAAAGGAGTTTTTCAAGGCGCGGAAGGACCTCGTCTTTCGTGAGGTTCGTCTTCACCACCCGAACGCCACAGTTGATGTCAAAGCCCACGCCTCCAGGGGAGATAACCCCATCTTCCTCAAGAGCCGTGGCCGCCACACCCCCAATGGGGAACCCGTACCCCCAGTGGATATCGGGCATGGCCAGGGATTTGCCCACAATCCCGGGCAGAAAGGCGACGTTTGCCACCTGCTCCGGGGCCTGGTCTTTGCGGATTGCCCGAATCATCCGCTCACTGGCGTAAATAACCCCCTCAACCCGCATTCCGGGTTTGTAATCCTTGGGGATTCGGAAACGCCAGTCGTCTATCTTCTGCAGTGGGCCACTCCACTCAGGCATCGCCTTCAACCTCCCCTCAGATATCGAAGTACACCTGTGCCCGGAAAAGTCCTGGCTCAACCTCCTCCACCTTCACCTCGTGGTACGTACAGGCCTTGACGATTCGGAAAATCTCATGTTTCGCAAAATCGATTGGTTCCCCGTACACCTTTCCCTTCAGGTAGTACTGCCCGAGCTCGAGAATCTCAAAACGGGCAAGGAGCACTTCCTCAGCCTCGAAAAGGTAGAGTAGCTCATTAAGCCAGGTGACAAGGAGATCCTCGTAGTCGCTTCCCTCTACAGAGACAGAAGCCTCGAATCCTTCGCCTACCTTTTCTAACGCCCCGATGAGGGAAAACATTCCCAGGGCAGCGTTGGCGAAGAGCTCCTCCAGGGACCTTCCCCAGGCCACAAGGCCAATATCTGCGGTGTGGTCGAGAACCTCAAAGGGTTTCATCGCCATCAGTACCCGATTGGAACCCCCTCTCCAGGGTAAAAGAAGGCCCTGAGCTTGTTCACGAGAATCTCCGTGGCGTTGAGAAAAGCCTCCTCAGTGCTCCCGCCAATGTGGGGGGTGCAGATGACGTTCTCCTGGGCGAGGAGCTCGAGGTCCTGCGGAGAAGGAGGTTCAGTCTCGTACACATCGAGCGCCACTCCCGCAAGATGCCCATCCCGCAGGACCTCAAGGAGCGCCTTCTGATCGACAACCTTTCCCCGGGAAGTGTTGATGAGGTAGGCACCCTTTTTCATCTTCCGGAGCATCTCCCCCGAGAGGAGCCCTGCTGTTTCGCTGTTGAGGACCACATGGAGTGAAACAATGTCGCTCCGCTCAAGGAGCTCCTCAAGCCGGAAAGCCCGCTTCACCCCCCGCCGGACAAACTCCTCCTCAGGGACATAGGGATCGTAGGCTATGACTTCGGCCCGCATGGCCTTCACGATTTCGGCGACCCGCCGGCCGATGCTCCCAAAACCCACCACGCCCCAGGTCTTCCCCTCAACGGTTCTCCCGGTGTACTTCCCCTTGGCCCACTTCCCCTCCTTGAGGAAGGCACAAGTCAAATAGAGGTGGCGCAAAAGCGCAATGGCAAGCCCTATGGTGAGCTCCGCCACACTCCCTGCCGAAGCCTCAGGAGTATTCATAACCTGAATGCCCCGGGCTTCACACGCTTTTTTATCGATGTTGTCCGTCCCCACCCCCGGACGGGCAACGACCTTGAGCCGGGGGGCGTGCTCGATAATCCGGGCAGTCACAAGGGGCTTGGAACGCACAACGAACACGTCCTTGTCCCCTATGGCCCTGATGATTTCTTCCTCATCGTCTGAGGTGAGGACCTCCACCGGGCCGATTTCCTCCGAAAGGCGCTTCACCATATCCTCAGGCACACCCCGAGCACAGAGAATACGAATTGCCTCCTTCACCCTCCATCCACCTCCGTCTCCGCAGTATGCACACCTTTCCGGAGCACCTCAAGAATACCATGGATTTCCGAGATACTTAAGGTATCCCCACACCGCACCCAAAGGGTCCTATCTCTTCGAGGAACAGGACCGGCAAGAACCCCCCTCCTCCGCAGGGAAAAAAGGAGCTCTTCCCTCTCCACCCCCTCGGGGAGCTCGAGAATCACAATCAGTGGGAAAAGATTTCCTTCCGTAACCCCAAACCCCAAAGCCCTTGCCCCCTGGCAGAGGGCCTCCCTCAGGTAAAGGCGCTGCTTTTGGATATCCTCCCATCCCATCGCCCTGAGGAACTTGAGGCGCTCCCCAAGAGGAGAAGGTAACTCCTGAGCCCATTCCCGAATCCGGGAAAAATCCAGGGAAAACCGGGGACAGCGGGCACGTTCCCGGGCTTCCCAGGCCCTCTCCCCAACCACAAAAAGCGACACATCCCGGAACGACAGGGGCTCAGAAACCACCGCAAGATCAACCCCCCACGCATCAAGCTCGAGAGGAAAAACCCCAAAGGCATCGCCCACCTCGGCGACGAAAAGAACGCCAAAGGACCGGCACACCTTCCCGAAAGCCTCAAGGTTGAGGGAAAGACCGGAATCCCGCTCCACGTGGGGCACAAGCACCCCCCGAACTGCTCTCTTCTGCGTCCAGAGAAGAAGACGGAGATCCTCGCAGGACGGGGCCTCTCCTCCATACCCCCCAAGGCGGATCACCGAAAGCCCGAAGGCCTCGGCAATCCTTGCCCAGCACTCTCCCGTTCCCCCGAACACCGGGACAACCACCGTGTCCCCCGGGGAGAAGGAGTTCACCACCGCCGTCTCAAGCCCCAGTACCCTCGGAAAGGGCGAAAAGAGAATTTTGCTTTCTGTCCCCAGAAAATGCCGTACCGTCTCCATTGGAGAAAACAAAAGCTCCCGCCCAAGGGGCGAGAGCTCTCCCGCGGTGCCACCCTTCTTCGGTGGTTACCCACCCTCAAAGCGCTAACGCGCCACACAGCGCGTTGGGTACTACTCACCCTTCGTACCCACAACTCCAGGGCGGATTCAGGGAAGGAGAGGACCGGCTCTCACCTTCTCCGGTTCTCTGCACCTCTCCGGACTCCCCTACTGCTCCCCTTCATCGTCGTTTCGAATTTCCCTGATACAGGAACTATACCACAAAGCCCGGGAAAGTCAACAGGTTGCGGATTGACGAGAGTTTCGTTCGTCCTGCCGCCCCTACGAGCCTCCCTCACTCGTGCCCCCGCAGGCAAAGCCCCCGCCACTGCAACAAGGGCAACACCACCTGGAACCGGCATAACCCCACGGGGGTTTCTTCTTGCTCTCCTTCGAGCCCACAGGGAGGAGCTCATGGGGGGTAATTCTGACTTGGTATCCCGGGAAAACCACGAGAATATGGCTCCGGAGAACCAGAGCGTAGGGCCCCCTGCGGGCCAGGAAACGAAGGTTGCCATCCCTCATCCGGGGGTAGCATAAATACCCACCAGGAGATATCTCCGAAGCGAGGAAAACAGGGGACTACCCCGTTGCCATTGGAGTGCACCAGAGAAACCAGGAGGTACTGGGAACACTACCTGCGATTCTTCTCCTCGAGAATCGAAAGAAAGATGGCCACCAGTTGGGGATCGAACTGGGTTCCGGCGCAGCGCTTGAGCTCCGCCATGATACGCTCCTCGGGAAGAGCCTGCTTGTAAGGCCGTCCGTAACGCATCACCTCATAGGCGTCGGCCAGGGCAATAATGCGGGCAAGGAGGGGAATCTCTTCCCCCCGCAATCCCCGGGGGTAACCGGTGCCGTCGAAGCGCTCGTGGTGGGACCAGACCTCCTCGGCCACGTGGGCGAATTCGGGAGTGGCGCGGACGATACGGTACCCGAACTCAGGATGGGTCTTGATGAGGGCCCACTCTTCCGGAGTGAGGGGCCCGGGCTTGCGCAGGAGTTCCTCAGGAAGGACGATCTTCCCGATGTCGTGGAGCATAATGGCAATTTTCAGACGATGCTTCTCCGACTCGGGGAGCCCAAGCCTTGTGGCAATCGCCAGGCCCACTTCCTCCATGCGCCGGGTGTGCACCTCAGTTTCGTAGCTTTTCGCCTCCAGGGCTTTCAAGAGGGCACTGATGATGGCACTGCGGGAGCTCCGGGTTTCGGCCAGTTTCTCCCGATACATCTCGTCCTCGGCCCTGCGCAGGACTGCCATCAGGTTCTCTCCGTCCCTTTCCCGGGTTGCAAGACCCAGGGCCAAAGAGAGCGGAACATCGTGGATGTACACGCTCTGGGCATTGTGACGAATCTTTTGGCAGATTTCCTGGCTCTCTTCCGGGGAGGTTCTCGGCAAGAGCACCAAAAACTC
>JACIZN010000021.1 GCA_014359405.1 Candidatus Caldatribacterium sp. | reverse complement strand
CGCCAAGGGCCTCGGAGGGGGGCTTCCTATCGGTGCCGTTTTGGTAAACGAGAAGGTTGTAGAGATTACAAAGAAAGGGGACCACGGAAGCACCTTCGGAGGGAATCCGGTAGCCGCTCGGAGTGCCTGTGTTGTCATAGATACCGTGTCTCAGGAAGCCTTTCTTCAATCCGTGCGACAGAAGGGTGAGATGCTCAAGGAGCGGCTTGAGGATCTGCAATCCTCCTTCCCTGAAAAGGTACGGGAGGTACGTGGCCTTGGCCTCATGTGGGGACTTGAGGTACCGGGAAAGGCAAAGGAACTGGCTCAGAAAATGTTCGCAAGGAAGGTACTCGTGAATGCCTGCAATGAGGATACGGTTCGTTTCCTTCCCCCTCTTGTGATTCAGGAAACTGACCTGTGCCGTGGAATGGACATTCTGCGAGAGGTCCTTGTGGACCTTTAAGGGAGGCTGGGACAATGAGTGCGACAAAGAAAGTTGTTCTTGCGTATTCGGGAGGGCTGGATACCTCTGTCGCTATTCGGTGGCTCCAGGAAGAGTTCCAGGCAGAAGTTTACGCGGTAACCCTTGACCTTGGTCAGGGGAAGGATATCGCGGAAATTCAGAAGAAAGCCTTAAGCATTGGGGCTAAGGAAGCTCTGGTTTTTGATGTGAAGGAGGAGTTTCTCAACGAGTACGTTCTCCCTGCGCTCTGGGCAAAGGCGGTGTATGAGAGGCGCTACCCTCTTTCCACAGCGCTTTCCCGACCCCTCATTGCAAAGTACCTTGTGAAGGTAGCCGAGGAAAAAGGGGCAACCATGGTTGCCCACGGTTGCACCGGGAAGGGTAACGACCAGGTACGTATTGAAGTAGCCGTGGCCGCCCTGAACCCGGATCTCAAAGTCATTGCACCAGCACGCGTGTGGGGATGGACGAGAGAGGAAGAAATAGAGTACGCCAATGCTCACGGAATCCCCGTCCCTGTTACCGTTGAGCGCCCGTACAGTATCGACCAGAACATCTGGGGACGGAGCATTGAGTGCGGAGTTCTCGAAGATCCCTGGGTAGAACCTCCTGAAGACGTCTTTGCCTGGACAAAGAACCCTCTTGAGGCTCCTGACGAACCCGCATACATTGAGATTGGATTCGAGGAGGGCGTGCCGAAGCTCCTCTGGGGGCAGTACTATTCGCTCATAAATCTCGTGGAAGAGCTCAACCGGGTGGGAGGCGAACATGGCTTTGGTCGAATTGACCACGTGGAGAACCGCCTCGTGGGTATCAAATCTCGGGAAGTCTACGAATGCCCTGCGGCCTTGATACTTCTTGAGGCTTACCGGGATCTCGAGCAGCTCATCCTTCCCCGAGAGGTCACTCACTTCAAGCCGTACCTTGAAGAACGGTACGCCCAACTCGTGTACGAGGGTCTCTGGTACTCGCCACTCCGGGAAGCCCTTGACGCCTTCATGCGCTCCCTTGCCCGAAGGATTACCGGAACGGTCCGCGTGAAGCTCTACAAGGGAAGCATGCAGGTGGTTGGCAGGAAATCGGAGTACTCCCTTTACGATTTTGGCCTTGCAACCTACGATAGGGGAGACCTCTTCGACCATAAAGCCAGCGAGGGATTCATAACCCTCTGGAGCCTTCCTTCCCGCACACAGGCAGTGGTGGCACGGAGATGCCGGAAAAGCTGTGGTGAGTGATATGAAACTCTGGGGAAGTCGAATGGAGAAGGAGCTCGATGCGGAGGTTTTTGCCTTCTCCACTTCGATTCACGATGACTATTTCCTGTACCCTTACGACATCTGGGGAAGCATTGCTCATTGCCTGGGTCTTCAAAAGGTTCAGCTTTTGAGCAAGGATGAAGCATCGCGCATCATTTCTGGTCTCAGAGAGGTGTACTCTGCCCTCGAAGAGGGAAGGATTGACCCCTCGCCCTTTGAGGACGTTCACAGTCTCGTTGAGGTTACCCTGAAAGAGCGCATTGGTGACCTTGCGGGAAAACTGCATACCGGAAGAAGCAGGAACGACCAAATCGTTCTCGATGAACGGTTGTACCTCAGGGAGAAGATTGCCGAATGTCTTGAGCGTGTTCTCGTCCTTGAGGAAGCCCTTCTCCGAAAGGCAGAAACGTACCAAGACCTTGTCATGCCAGGGTTCACCCATCTTCAGCCTGCGCAACCGGTGCTTTTCTCCTACCATCTCTTAACCTACTTCTTTATGTTCCAGAGAGACATTGCTCGCCTGAAGGAGGCCCTGAGTCGGGTGAATGTCTCCCCTCTTGGAGCTTCAGCGCTCTGTGGAACTTCGCTCCCCCTTGACCGCTTCTTCGTGGCGGAACTCCTGGCATTTCCGAAAGTCCAGGAGCACGCAATGGATGCCGTCTCGGATCGGGATTTCCTTCTTGATGCCCTCCATGGGCTCTCCACGTTCGCGCTTCACCTCAGCCGCTTAGGGGAGGAAATCGTTTTCTGGAGTACGCCATTCTTCTCTTTCATTTCCATTGATGACGCTTTCACAACCGGCTCAAGCATCATGCCCCAGAAGAAAAACCCAGACGTTGCCGAGCTCCTTCGGGGCAAGGCGGGGGAAATTCTCTCCTCCTGGGTGAGCCTTGCCGTTACTCTCAAGGGCCTCCCCTTAAGCTACAATCGGGATCTCCAGCAGGACAAGCGCCCCCTCTTTAGGGCTATCCAGGAAGGGCTTGCAATGGCATCGATTGCTGCCCGTCTCATCGACCACATCTCTCCAAACCCGGAGGGAATGGAGAAGGCCCTTCAAGAAGGCTTCTTGACTGCGACAGACCTCTGTGAGTACCTCGTCACTAAGGGTCTTCCTTTCCGAAAGGCCCATGAACTTGTGGGAAGTGTGGTCCGCAAACTCTTCAAGGAGGGAAGAACCCTCAGAGACCTCACGCCCGAGGACTTCGGGGAGTGGGCACATCTCTACGATTCGCATATCCAGGAGGTAGTTGACGAGAAACGCTCTGTGTCCCGAAAACCTTCCTTTGGGAGTACCGCTCAAAAAGAGGTGCTCCGAATGTGCAAAGAAGGCTTTGCCTTTGTTGCAAAGGAGAGGAGAGAGTTGAGCGAGCTTCAGAAATCGTGGCAAAAGAGTTTCGCAGAGCTCGTAGGAGAGCGGAGGCGGTAGAGAATGCAAGAGGCACGAGATATACTCAAAGAGGTCGAGAAACTGGGAATTCGTTTCGTTCGCCTGCAGTTTGTCGACGTTCTGGGCATCCCCAAAAATGTGGAGATACCTGCAAAGAAACTCTCTCAGGCCCTGGAAGAGGGAGTGAATTTCGACGGTTCCTCAATCCAGGGATTTGTTCGGATTGAGGAATCGGATATGAAGCTTGTTCCGGATCCCGATACTTTCATCATCTGCCCCTGGGAGGAGGAGCGGGTTGCCCGAGTTATCTGTGACGTTCGCCGTCCCGACGGGAGCCCCTTTGAAGGATGCCCCCGGACCAACCTCAAAAGGGTCCTTAAGGAAGCGGAAGAGAAGGGCTACGAGTTCAAGGTCGGCACAGAGGCTGAATTCTTCATCTTGAAGTACGAAAAGGGACAGGTCGTGACCAGTGACCATGGGAGTTACTTTGACCTCCTCCCGCTTGATCTTGAGGAGAGCCTGCGTCGGGATATGGTCATCGCCCTTGAGGAACTCGGTTTTCGGATAGAAGCTTCACACCATGAGGTGGCTCCATCGCAACACGAAATCGACTTTGAATACGGCAATGCCTTAAAGATTGCCGACAACCTTGTTACCTTGAAGCTTGTGGTTAAGACCTTTGCCCTTCGCAAGGGGTACGTCGCCACTTTCATGCCCAAACCTCTCTACGGAGTTCCGGGCTCAGGGATGCACACGCACCTTTCGCTCTTTCGAGGGGACGAAAACCTTTTCTATGATCCTCAGAGCCCTGACGGTTTGAGCCGCATCGCAAAAGGCTTCATTGCGGGGCTTTTGGAACACGCTCCCGCCATTACCGCCATTACTAACCCCCTCGTAAACTCGTACAAGCGTCTTGTCCCGGGGTATGAAGCTCCGGTGTACATTGCCTGGGCAGAGAAGAACCGAAGCCCTCTTGTCCGTGTTCCTCCTCAGCGAGGAAGGGGAACGCGAGCGGAGTTCCGAAGCCCTGACCCTTCTTGCAACCCCTACCTTGCCTTTGCCGTAATCCTAAAGGCTGGAATCGATGGTATAGAACGAAATCTCGACCCGGGCCGTCCCTGTAACAATGTCAACCTCTACGACCTTACCTGCGAGGAGCGGGAGGAATGGGGCATTCGCCATCTCCCGCGGAATCTCGAAGAAGCCCTTTCAGCTCTTGAGAAAGACGAAGTGGTTAAAAGTGCCCTAACTCCCCATATTCTCGACTATTTCCTCAAGGCCAAGCGTCAGGAGTGGGAAGATTTCCAGAGAACCGTTCATCCCTGGGAGATTGAGCGGTACCTCGAGCTCTATTAACTCCTCCTTCCTCGGTCGAGATAGGCAAGAAGTACCATGATATCCGAAGGGGTGACTCCCGGGATTCGAGACGCCTGCCCAAGGGTGCGGGGACGGATTTCTGCCATTCGTTCCTGAGCCTCCCGGGAGAGACCCTTCACCTGTGAAAAGTCGAAATCCTCGGGGATGGTTTTTTCCTCAAGTCGGCGAAATTCCTCAATCTGGCGCTTTTGTCTCTCTATGTAGCCTTTGTACTTGACTTCGATTTCCACTTCCTCCACCACCTGAGGAGGTAAGGAGGGCCGATTCGGGTCAAAGGGAGCAAGGTCCCTGTAGGAGATGTGAGGACGCGCAAGGAGAGCAGAAAGCTTTGTGGCTTCTTTGAGAGGAGGCATACCTTTTTTCTCAAGAAGGGCGTTAAGCTCCGGAGTTGGGTACACGGTGGTTTGCTGGAGCCGTTCTATCTCCCGAGCAATTGCCCTTTCCTCCTCGGCTATCCTCAAGTACCGCTCTCGTGAGATTGTCCCCACCTCGTACGCGTAACGGGAAAGGCGGTAATGGGCGTTGTCGTGACGGATGTACAGTCTGTACTCAACCTTCCCTGGCCGGAGGCGGTATGGCTCAACAACGCCCTTCGTCACAAGGTCGTCCACCATGACCCCTATGTAGCTCTCGTCCCGTCGGAGAACAAGCGGCGGCTTCCCCTGAACGTACCTTCCAGCGTTAATACCCGCAAGAATCCCCTGTCCTGCCGCTTCTTCATACCCGGAGGTTCCGTTGATCTGTCCTGCCAGGAAAAGGCCTGGAATTTTTTTGCACTCAAGGGATGGTTTGAGTTGCGTTGGAAGCACGTAGTCGTACTCGATACCGTACCCGGGGCGGATGATATGGGCTTTCTCAAGGCCGGGAATGGACCGAACGATCAGCCATTGGACTTCCTCAGGGAGAGAGGTGAAGAGTCCCTGGGCATAGACTTCATTTGTATCCTCTCCCTCAGGTTCGATGAAGATGAGGTGCTGTTCCCGGTCGGGGAACCGAAAAACCTTGTCCTCAATGGACGGACATTCCCGAACCGGAGAACTTTCAGCAAGAGTGTAGAGGAGAGGGGCGCAATGGAAATTGGCCTTGATGATGTCGCAAGTCTCTTTTGTCGTCCTTGTGATGAAAACCGACTGACCTTCGTAAACCCGGGGGATTCCATCGTAGGAGAAACAGAGAGGTTCTTCATCGCTTTTCTGTTCTTCCATTCGGGAGAAATCGATGGTCCTTCGGTCAAGCCGCGGAGGAGTACAGGTATTGAGCCTTCCTAACTCAAGCCCGGTCCTACGGAGGGCTGCGCTCAGGCGAGTTGCAGGAAATTCCCCGTGGCGACCGGCAGGGTACGCGAGCTCCCCGATGCGAATGACCCCGTTGAGGAACGTTCCCGTGCAGAGAACAACCGCCTTTGCGTAGAACTCTGTGCCGTACTGCACTCGGACCCCTCGGACGGACCCATCCTTGTTGAGGAGAATATCCTCAACCTCTCCTTGGAAGAAGGAAAGATTTGGAAGGGCTTCGAGGAATTTCCGCATCACCAGGCTGTACATATCACGCTTTGTCTGTGCGCGGAGCGTCTGTACGGCCTGTCCTTTTCCTGTGTTCACCCGTTTTATGTGGATGGTGCATTCGTCCGTAACCTTGGCCATGAGACCCCCCAAGGCGTCAACCTCTCGAACGACATGACCCTTCCCAGGGCCGCCAATAGCCGGATTACAGGGCATGAGGGCAATGTGGTGGATGGAGTGAGTGACAAGAAGGGTTCGAAGACCCATTTTTGCAGAAGCGCAGGCAGCTTCGCACCCGGCATGTCCTCCGCCAACAACAATGACGTCAAAAGTGTTCCCGAACTTCACCGGTATTCCTCCTCCCAAGGTCAAAGAGAGATGCAAGGTAGGAGAGTCGCTTTTCAAAGTCCTCTGGCTCCAAAAAGATTCGATGGCGCCAATTCGGGTACTCCCAGGTGGTGCCAGGAAGGTTGAGTTGCTTTGCGCTTCCAAGGAGGTCATCGATACTTATTGAAACTACAAGAGAAGGGGTGGCGACGAGGAACCGGAAAAGAGCAGGAAGCATGCCATCTTCTCTGAGAAAACCCCATTCTTTCAGCTTCTCAAAACACGCTCTGATGAACTCTTCTCGATCCGCAAGGAGAAAGGACGCCTCCTCCGGGGTGAGAATACGAAGGGCCAACCGCGTGGTGATATCATCCCCCTTGAGGAATGCCGCAAGGGGAGGCATGTCATGAGTGTTGAGAGTGGCGTAACTCCTTTTGGGGTATTTTTCGGGGGGACGCGGCGCATGTTCATCCCGTTCAAAGTAGAATACCCGGGTTGAGAGAATCGAAGATCTCCTGAGGACACTTCTCAGGAAACGTGGGACGGTTCCCAAATCCTCTCCAATGATGGTGATCCTGTTCCGCACGCTCTCAAGGGTCAAAATGGCAAGAAGCTTCCGGAATGGGTACTCTACGTAGGTTCCTTCGGGAGCCTTCTTCCCTTCAGGGATCCAGAAAAGTCTCTTCAGGCCCATAATGTGGTCGAGCCGAAGAAAGCGGGCAAAGCGCATGTTCATGCGAAGAAGCGCGATGAAATCTGTGTAGCGGGTTTCTTCCATGCGTAGCGGGGAGAAGGGGTGGAACCCCCAGTTCTGCCCCTCTGGAGAAAAGTCATCAGGAGGTGCTCCCACGGTACACGAGAAGACCATTTTGTCTTGGGAAAGCCAGCTTTCAATCCCCGAAGGAGCACATCCCACGGGAAGGTCAAAACAGAGAATGCGTTCTTTCGCAGTGAGCCTCTTGAGGAAACCATGCATGAGCCACTGAAGGAAGGAGAAGTAGAGAACCTCGTACTCATGCTCTTGAGCAAAAAGCGCAAGAGCTCTTTCCTCTCTCTTCTGAAGGGGTAAGGGCCATTTTTGCCAGTTTGAGCCTTTCTCTAAAGCAATAGCAAGGTAGAGTGAAGAGGGAAAGAGCCAGTCCTTCTCGCGATTCGTGAATTCTTGGAAATCGTTCCATAAAGCAGCAAATGTCCCATTCCTCTTTTCCCAAAAGGCCCGAAAGACGCTTCGCAGGAAAGAATCCTTTCTCTGCCAGACTCTTTCGTAATCGACAAGGTCCTCGGTATCCCCAAAATCTCGGGGAACCGGAACAGAAAGCCCTGGGAAAAGGGCAGAGACCTCCTCAAGAGGCAGGTAAATGGGGTCAAAGAGGAGACGGGAAAGCGGCAGGTAAGGGCTCGCTCCCCCGGGAGCTCTCTTTGCCGTAAGATGTAAGGGAAGAAGCCCGAAGAATTTCCCCCCGAGCTCAAGGACAATGTTGCAGAGTTTTTCGAGATCCTTGAGGTCTCCGATGCCTTGGCTTCGCTCTGTCGCCACCGCAAAGAGCGCTCCATGGACCCCCCAGATTTTCTGGTCCTCAAGATAGGCTTCATGAGGCGAGAAGACAAGGAGTGATGTAATTTCTGGACCTCCTTTTGGGGAGAGAAGGAGGGTGTAGTATCCCCATGGGGAGTCTTCCGGGAGCACCACCTCTAAGGCAGGAGGGGAAAAGGGGAAGGAGGAAATCACCTCTCCGTCTTCATTAAGGACAAAAGCCTCACCGGCTCCTATTCCCGAAGGAAGGACAAGTTTTTTCTTCCTCTTCCATAGAACATGGGTCAAAAAGGCAAGGGCTTTCCTTCTCTCCTTAGCCTCTCTGAGGTTTCTACGTAACCCCTCAAGAGAGAAATCCCCGACCCCCATAGCCCCAAGGAGAGCAACAAGGGTCTCTTGAGGAACCTCCACACGGGTTCCCCTGATGCTCCAGTACTCCGAAGCGATGCCGTACTCTGCAGCAAGGGCTTTCAAGCTGTCCTTCCAGGTCATGGCGCTTTGCCAACTATTATACGGGAAAGAGGAAAAGCGGGTGCAGCTCCTCCGGTTCTCCCCTTCACCTTTATAGGAAGCCATCGAATGTTATAATATCCTGGGAGTGAGAACTATTTCCATACCCAAGGGAAGAATTTTCCGGCTGTACATTGAAGACCATTACCCCTTTGGGGAATTTGCCCTCATTCGGGTGCGAGGAGATGCTGCTGAGGTGGGATTCGTTCTTGCCGATGAGGATCCGGCAAAGTACGCTCTGCTTCGAGACCAGGCCCTTGGAATGGCCAAATACCTCCAAAAGAGGCTTAAGGAGGAAGGGCTGCACCATATCGCCCTTCCCAGCGTCGGAAAGGACCTCGATTTCATTACCGTGTCCCTTATTGTGGACCTCTCAGGATTCGAGGAGGAGAAGATACGGGAGATAGCAGACCGCATCATGCGACTTCTTGGGGAAATCAACCCCTACAGGGGAAAGGAGGAAGAAAAATGAGCGAAAAGGTTGGCTTTGTGGCAATGGGAGAGGTCAAGGGTGTGGGGGGAGAGATTCCGGAGATTGGCATCGGAATGCTTGGGTACGCCTTCATGGGTAAGGCACATACTAATGCGTATAAGAAGTACCCTTACATTTTCTGGCCCCCCGTGGCTTTTCCGAAGCTCGTTGCCATCTGCGGCCGGAACGAAGCTGCAGTCCGGGAAGCCATGCTCCGTTACGGCTACAAGAAGTACTACACGAACTGGAGGGAAATGATTCAGGATCCAGAAGTGCAAATCCTTGACAATGGGGGACCAAATTCCCTCCACCTTGAGCCCTCAGTCGAGGCTCTGAAAGCAGGAAAACACGTTTTTTGTGAGAAACCCCTTGCAGGAACTGCGGAAGAAGCAAAAATCATGTGGGAGGCGGCGAAAAACTCAAAGGCCAAAGCCATGGTCTGCTTCAACTATCGCTTTGTTCCTGCGCTGCGACTTGCCCGGGATCTCATTGCTTCAGGAGAACTCGGCGAAATCTACCACTTTCGAGCTCGGTACCTCCAGGAGTGGATTATGGACCCGAACTTCCCGGCCGTATGGCGTCTTGACAAAAATGTCGCTGGTTCCGGAGCATTAGGGGATCTCGGCTCCCACATCATTGACCTTGCTCGGTTCCTTGTGGGAGAAATTGCTGCGGTAAGTGCTGTGACCAGGACTTTCATTAAGGAGCGCCCTGCGCCAGACGATCCCTCAAAGAAAGTCCCGGTAACGGTGGATGATGCTTTCGCTGCGGTTGTGGAGTTCGCCAATGGAGCGATTGGGACTCTTGAAGCCTCCCGCTTTTGCGCAGGACGGAAGAACCACCAGGTTATCGAAATCAATGGCTCTAAGGGAACCATTGTCTTCAACCTTGAGCGTCTCAACGAGCTTGAGGTGTACCGCGTGGGTGAGGAACCAAAGGTTCTCCAGGGCTTCCACAACGTCCTTGTAACGGAGAGTTACCATCCTTTCTGGGAGAACTGGTGGCCTCACGGGCATATCATTGGTTGGGAACATACCTTTGTCCATGCCATTGCCCACTTCCTTGAAGCCATTGTCAAAGGGAAAGAAATCGCTCCCTATGGGGCAACTTTCGAAGACGGGTACCGCTGCGCTGTCGTTTGTGACGCTATTCTGCGCTCTGCAGTCTCTGGAAAACGAGAAGAAATCCGCTATGAATAGAGGGAAGAGCGATGAAGTACTGTGGTAAGGTCGTTGTTACGCTGAAGCCAGGAGTTTTCGATCCCCAGGGGACGACTATCAGAAACGCTCTCCATGCTCTTGCCTACCGGGAGGTTGAGGAGGTGGAAACCGGAAAGTACTTCAAAATTATCCTTGAGGCGGCAACAAAAGAGGAGGCAAAAGAGAGAATCCAGAGGATGTGTGACCAGCTTCTTGCCAATCCGGTTATTGAACAGTACACTTTCGAGGTCGAGGAGTACCGGTAATGCGCTTTGGTGTTGTCGTTTTCCCAGGGTCAAACTGTGACTACGATTGTTTCTATGCTCTGAGGGATGTCCTGAAGCAGGACGTTGTGTTCCTCTGGCACGGAGATTCGGACCTCCAGGGATGCGACTATGTGGTCCTCCCTGGAGGTTTCAGCTATGGGGATTACCTCCGCGCCGGTGCCATTGCTCGTTTTTCCCCTATTATGGAGGCCATCCGGGATTTTGTATCCCAGGGGGGAATTGTTGTTGGCATCTGCAACGGCTTCCAGATTCTCCTTGAGAGTGGCCTTTTGAGAGGTGCCCTCTTGCCAAACCGGAATGGGCGGTTCATCTGCCGGTACGTCCACCTTAGGGTCGAAAACGCGAACACCCCCTTTACATACCTCTGTACCCCCGGGGAGGTCCTTCGCGTTCCTGTTGCCCATTACCAGGGAAACTTCTTTCTCCCTCAGGAAGAGCTCAAAAGGCTCGAAGAAAGGGGACAGATCCTTTTCCGGTACTGTGGACCTTCAGGAGAGGTGGACGAAAGGTACAACCCGAATGGTTCAGTGGGGAATGTTGCAGGAATTGCCTCTTCCGATTTTCGAGTCATGGGCATGATGCCCCATCCGGAGAGGGCTTGCGAGGAACTCCTTGGATCGACTGACGGTCGAAAAATTTTCCTCTCTATTGCTGCGTGGCTGGAGGAAAGGGCAAAATGCAGGCTACAGACCTTGAGAGAGTAGCACGGGAACTTGGTCTTCGGAAAGAAGAGTACGAGCGCATCCTTGCCATTCTCGGCCGAACGCCTACACCCACAGAAATAGCCATGTTTTCGGTGGAGTGGTCAGAGCACTGCGGATACCTTCACTCCAAGAGATGGCTTGAGCTCCTTCCTCGAGAAGGGCGTTTTGAGGTCCTTGTGGGGGAGGATGCGGGAGGCATAGTGTACGATGGTATGGCCGTCGTCTTTAAGATGGAAAGCCATAACCACCCTTCCCAGGTTGAACCAAAGCAGGGTGCCGCAACGGGTATTGGAGGAATCATTCGGGACATTCTGGGGAGCGGTGCTCGTCCCATTGCGTGTCTTGATTCCCTCCATTTTGGACCTCCCGAAGATCCCCGCTCCTGGTATGTGGCTAAGGGCGTGGTAGAGGGAATTGCCTGGTACGGAAACTGCGTGGGGGTTCCGACTGTCGCGGGAGAAACGTGGTTCTACCCTGCGTTCCGGGGAAATTGTCTCGTAAACGTTATGTGCATTGGCATTGCTCCCCAGGGAAAGCTCGTTCGAGCAGTTGCAAGGGGCGTGGGGAATGCCATCATGTACGTGGGGAATAGAACAGGGCGAGATGGCATCGGAGGATGCAGTGTCCTTGCTTCTCAGGAATTTGGTGAGAACGAGGAGAAGCGCCCAAGCGTGCAGATTGGCGATCCCTTTACTGAAAAGTGTCTCATCGAGGCTACTCTCGAAGCACTGGAGACGGGTTTTGTTGTAGGCATGAAGGACATGGGGGCAGCAGGACTCACCTGTTCCTCAAGCGAGATGGCGGCTTCAGGAGGAAGCGGTATAGATATTGACCTTGATCGCGTTCCGGTTCGGGAAGAGGGGATGGAAGCCTGGGAAATCATGATGTCTGAATCCCAGGAGCGCATGCTCCTTTGTGTTCTGAGAGGACACGAGGAGGAGATTCGAAGTATTTTTAAGAAATGGGGGCTGGAAGCCGAGGTCATTGGGAGAGTGACAGATACTGGAAGGGTCACCATCCGGTACCGTGGAGAGGTTGTAGCTGACATCCCTGCCAGGGAACTCGTGCGACCACCGGTGTATGTACCTCCAAGAGAACGCCCCGCTTACCTTGAAAAGGTCAACAACTTCTCCGTAAATGATGTGCCTATTCCCCAGGATCTCGGAAAGGCCTTCGAAGAGCTTCTCGGTTCCCCGAACATCGCTTCCAAACGATGGATTTTCGAGCAGTACGACCACATGGTGCAGACGAACACCGTTATCCTCCCGGGAAAGGGAACGGTTGTCCTCCGGGTGAAAGGAAAGCCCTGGGGTATTGCGGTGACCACCGACTGCAACCCCTACTACTGTTTCCTTGATCCCTACCGGGGAGCGCAAATTGCGGTTGCCGAGGCAGCAAGGAACCTTGCCGCCTGCGGTGCCTACCCTGCAGGGGTTACGGACTGCCTGAACTTTGGCAACCCCGAAAAACCGGACCGGTACTGGCAGTTCGTCGAGGCGGTTCGGGGCTTGAGCGATGCTTGCCGCTTTTTCGGGATACCGGTAGTCAGTGGCAATGTTTCCTTCTACAATGAAAGCCCCTTGGGCGCCGTATACCCGACGCCTACCGTGGGCATGGTGGGCATTGTGGAAGAGGTGGAGAAAGCGGTACCCGGGCATTTTGTGAAAGAGGGGAGCGTTGTTGTCCTCCTTGGAGAAACGAAAGAGGAGCTTGGAGGAAGTGAGTACCTCAGGGTTGTCCATGGCATTGAAGCCGGTCCACCTCCTTCCCTTGATCTCCCCTTCGAAAAACGCCTCCAGGAATTCCTCATAGGCTGTGTCCGGGACGGTCTTTTCCTCTCCTCGTCTGACGTGAGTGAAGGGGGAGTTGCCATAGCTGTTGCCGAAGCAGCACTCTCGGGAGAAAGACCCTTCGGGGTCGAGGTGGACCTTGCTCCCTGTGGGGATCTCCGAGAGGATATTCTTCTTTTCGGGGAGAGCTGTGGTCGGGTGCTCGTGAGCGTCGAAAGAGAGAACCTTGGGGTTCTCGTGAAGCGGGCGGAGGAATGGGGAATCCCCTGTGCGGTCCTTGGCAGAGTCGGAGGGGAGCACATAGTATTCCGGAAAGGAGGAAGGGTTCTTCTGAGCTCTCCTCTTTCCCGAGCTCTGGACATTTTCGAGGGAGCACTGACGCGGTATGCATGAAAAGTGTGGAATTTTTGGGGTTTATGGTCTTGAAAACGCTGCTGAAATTGCTTATCTTGGGCTCTTTTCCCTGCAGCACCGGGGACAGGAGGGTGCAGGAATTGTAGCTTCCGACGGGCGGAGATTTCGGGAGCACCGAGGGATGGGACTCGTTGCCGAAATCTTTGACTCTGAGGGACTTAAAAAACTTTCCGGACACATTGCCCTGGGGCACGTACGGTACTCGACTACCGGAACACCATCACCGAGGAATATCCAGCCATTCCTTGGGGAATGTCGCTTTGGAACGCTTGCCATTGCTCACAACGGGAACTTAACGAATACTCTGACCCTCTGGCGGAGACTTGCAAGGAAAGGAGCAATTTTCCAATCCACCATGGACACGGAGCTCATTCTCCACCTTGTGGCCCACAGTGCGTTCGATGGCCTTGAGGATGCACTGAAGGAGGCTCTTTGGCAGATACGAGGTGCCTTTTCCCTTGGCATCATGTCTCCAAGGGCTCTTTTCGCCGCCAGAGATCCGTGGGGGTTTCGACCCCTGTGTCTGGGGAAGCTCGACGGAGGGTATCTTGTGAGTTCTGAGAGCTGCGCTTTCGATGTTCTTGGGGCGGAATTCCTCCGGGAAATCGAGCCAGGAGAAATGCTCGTTATCGATGAAAACGGTCCCCGGTCCTTCTTCTATGCGTATTCCTCGCGGAAAGCGTTCTGTGTTTTCGAGCTCATCTACTTTGCCCGTCCTGATAGCATTGTTTTCGGAAACCGCGTTTACGAGGCGCGAAAGAGAATGGGAAAAATCCTCGCTCGCGATGAGAATTGCAATGCCGACATGGTCATTCCTGTGCCGGATTCGGGTCTTTTTGCCGCTTTGGGTTTTGCGGAGGCTTCGGGCATACCCCTTGAGTTTGCCCTTATTCGAAACCCCTATGTTGGTCGAACCTTCATCCAGCCTTCTCAAGACCTCCGGGATTTCGCTATTCGGCTCAAACTCAACCCCCTGCGAGGCCTTATTGAGGGAAAACGGGTCATTATCATTGAGGATTCCATTGTCCGGGGAAGCACATCCTCCCAGCGCATTGCTACCCTCAAAGCTGCGGGTGCGAAAGAAGTTCACATGCGGGTGAGCTCTCCACCGCACCGATTCCCCTGCTTCTACGGTATTGACTTCCCAACACGGCAAGAGCTCCTTGCTGCCCGCATGAGTCTTGAGGAAATCCAGAGTTTCCTCGGCCTTGACAGTCTCCGATACCTCACCCTTGAGGGATTAAAGGAAAGCCTCACCCCTCCAGAGGACCAGTACTGCTTTGCCTGTTTCACCGGGGAGTACCCGGTTCCTCCCGAGGAAAGCACCGGAAAATTTGTCCTTGAAGAGCATGTGGTTCCTCGGCGTTGACCTCTCTTGGGGGTTTAGGAAACCTTCGTGGGTGTGCGTTCTTGAGGGGCAAGAGAAGAGAACCCTCTGGAGAGAGTTCTTCTCCTTTGTGAGTCTTGCGGAGTGGGAGGATTGCCTCTCGTCTTTCCCTTTCTGCGTTGTTGCCTTTGACGCTCCCTTGCGGGTTTCTGTGGAGAGGGGGCTCCGGAAGGCGGAGAAAGACTTACTTCCCAAGCTCCGGAAGAGGCGCTCAGGTATTATCCCCATAAATCGCGAGATTGCCCGCAGGCGTTACCCCGCCCTCTTTCCCTTCTGGGAAAGCGTGGAAAAGAATTTTTCTCTTTCCCTTGCCAATTCCTCCTGTCGTCGGCGTGCTCTTGAGGTTTTTCCACCTCTCTCGGTCATCGGGTTCTTCGGAGAAGAGGGTCTCAAGCTCTACAGGGAAAGGCACTTTCGGGAGCTCGGTGAGCTCTTTGGAAAGACTACGTCTCCCCTGAAAATTGAGAACCTCAAGAGTTGCCTTTCTGCCTGTCTCTCTCCGCCTCCCGGAAGAAAGGACCGCTTCGATGCCTTTCTCTGTGCCTGCACGGCACTTTTTGCGGTTCAGTACGGAGAAAAAGCCCTCCAGAAATTTGGGGATCGCACGAGCTTCATTGTTTCTCCTTCGTGGAGTGGAGAGCTCTGACGAGTCGTGCAAGGTCTCGGGCGTACGCCTTGCATTCTTCCTCCACCCGCTTATCAAAATCCTCAATGGCCACCGGGCCGTAGTGGCTCCCCTCAGACATTCCCTTTACAACCATCCCGTGGATGAGGAGCGCTTCGAGAATGGACAGGAGAGTTGTCTCGTTGCCTCCCGCAGGATTCGCCGATGAAGCAAAAGCACCTCCGACCTTTCCTTCGAGGTCCCCGTGAAAGCGGACACTCTCGTCGAGGAATTTCTTCACCTCTGAAGCCATGGTCCCATAGTAGGTTGGGGAACCGATGACAATGAGATCATAAGAAGGAAGGGTATCGAGAGGGAAACGGTCCACGGTGTAGAGGTCTGTAGGAATTCCCTCATCGCGTAGAGCGGTTGCAATAGTTTGTGCCATTTTTTCCGTGACCCCCGTTCGAGTGTAGTAGAGCACCACCGCCTTCATAGTCTCGCCTCCTTCGGTTTTTTCTTCTCTGATGATACCATTTCTTGTCAAAGCCTGGTCCTTCTGGTAATATACTCTCCGAATTTTGCTTCGGGGGTTCGTACTATGATTGGCGAAGTTATAGACCGCATTCGCAGGCTCGAGGCGGAGAAGGAACGGGAGATCCGAGAGGCGGAAAAAGAAGCGGTCCAGATTCTTGCCAGGGTGGAAGAGGAGATTGCTCGCCTTCGCGAGACGATGTTCAAAGAAGCCGAGAAAAAAGCCTTGGAACTCTCTCAAGCAATTCTTGCTCGTGGGAAAGAGGAAGAAGAGGCCATTCGAAGGGAGTACAGTGAGAGGGCTCAGCGTCTCCGAGAGGTTCTCAAAAACCGCGTTCAGGAAGTTGTCCAGGAGCTCATAGGGAGGGTACGAGACGTCCATGCCGATAAGTGAGATGCAGCGGGTGGACATTATCGCGCACCACGAGAAGGAGGCCGAAATCGTCGCCCTTCTACAGGACCTCGGTGTGCTTGAAATCGATGTTGCCGAAGACATTGCTTCTTTGGGGGAAAGACCTGCTGTCTCTACAGAAGAACTTGAGCGAACCCTTGGAGAGATTCGGTACTGTCTCGACTTCCTGAACCGGTATCGCTCTGCGAAGCCCTCTTTTCTCGAATCTTTCCTTCCAGCTCCTCTTGAAGTCCCAAAAGAGGAGTTTCTGGCGTGCCGCTTCAATCATGTCCCAGTGTATCGAGCCTGTGTCTCTCTTGAGGAGCAGTTGAACCTCATCCGCACCACCATGAACCGCCTTGCTACGCATCTTGGGTTTTTGTCACGCTTTGAGGCCCTGCCTGTGCCCCTTGAGGATATCGGTGAAACTCGTTTCACAAAAAGCGTTCTCCTTGAGCTTCCTCCGGAAAAAAGAGCCCTTCTTTTTGAGAGACTCACCGAGCGAGGTTCGCTCTGGGTTCCTTTCGAATTCCCCGGTCAGGGGAGAAACCTCATTGTTCTCATTCTCGTGCACAAGGACTTCTCTTCAGCTCTTGAAGAGGTTCTCCAGGAGATAGGTGTTGTTCCCGTTGTTTTCCCCCAGCCTTTTGAAGGAACGGCAAAAGAGGCTGCAGATAGAGTACGGGCCCGTATGGAAGAGCTGGAGAGGGAGCGGAGGAAGCTCCTTGAGAAAGCCGCGTCTTACGTTCGTTTCGAGAGGGACCTGAAGCTTGCTCACGATTACTACGCCTCACTTCTTGAGCGGCGTCGTAAAGAGCAGGAGATTCTGCACACCAAGGAGACCGTTATCATTAGTGGGTGGATCCGCGCCGAGGACGTTGAAAAACTGAAAACCTCGCTTCAGTCCATAGGAAAGGAGTGGGTTCTCTTTTCTCGGGATCCCCAGCCGGGAGAGAAGGTACCCATTGACCTCCGAAACGGTCCCTGGACGAAGAATTTCGAGGTTTTGACGCGGCTCTATGGCCTTCCAAATTACTGGGAACTCGATCCCACACCATTCCTTGCACCCTTCTTTTTCCTCTTTTTTGGAATCTGCCTTGGGGACACCATATACGGTCTCATCCTTGCCCTTCTTGGCTTTCTTGCCCCCCGCTTCCTCAAGACTTCCGAGGGTACGAAACGCTTCTTCCACATGCTTGGGTGGGGTGGAGTAGCTTCCATTATCGTTGGGATGGCAACCGGTTCCTGGCTTGGGGATACCTTCGATTACCTACCGGGGTTTTTAGGCGCCATTACCCGCTTCAAAAAGACCCTCACCCTTATTGACCCAATCACCAATCCTCTGCCGATGCTCATTTTTTCCCTTCTTCTCGGTCTTGTTCAGGTGCTCGTGGGTCTTTTCGTGAGTTTCGTAAAGGAGTGGCGGAGACGGAACTATGCTTCGGCCATTATGGACCAGCTCGGGTGGTTTGCCTTCATTGTGGCCATTGTTCTCTACCTTGGGTCCACACAGCTTGCCTTCCTGAAACCGGTTGCTACACCTCTTCTCATTGGAACGGCGCTCTTTCTTGTGGCAACCCAGGGGAGACAGAAGAAAAACCCCGTCATGAAAGTCCTCTCGGGAATCCTCAGTCTCTATGGAGTTATCTCCTACCTTGGGGATGTCCTTTCATACTCGCGGCTTTTTGCCCTTGGTCTCTCAAGTTCTATTATTGCCATTCTCGCCAGGACTCTTGGAGCTCTTTTTGGAACTTCTCCGTACATCGGATGGCTCATCAGTCTTTTGGTGGCCTTGCTCTTCAACGTTTTCAACCTCGTCATGAGTGGTCTTGGGGCTTTTGTGCACTCCGCCCGCTTGCAGTACGTGGAATTCTTCACGAAGTTCTACGAAAACGGGGGGAAAGAGTTCCAGCCTTTCGGCTACAGGACAAAGTACGTTAAGGTACAAAATCAAGGATGAGGAGGTCGTTGCCTGTGCTTGTGGATGGACTGGTCTTTGCACTCCTTGGATCGGCACTTGCCATTGGCCTTGCCGGGATTGGTTCTGCTGTAGGTGTTGGAATTGCCGGGCAGGTTGGAGCAGGGGTCATGACTGAGGACCCTGGGAAGTTCGGTCAGGTGCTGCTCCTCCAGGCACTTCCGGGAACCCAGGGAATCTACGGTCTTCTTGCCGGATTCTGGGTACTCATTAAGCTTGGCCTTTTTGGAGGAACACCGGCTTCGGTGACGGTGGCCCAGGGTATGCAAATCATGTTTGCTTGCCTTCCAATAGCGATTGTTGGGCTTCTTTCTGGCATTGCTCAGGGAAAGACCGCTGCAGCATCTATTGGCCTCATTGCCCGCCGACCCGAAGAAACTGGTAAAGCCATTATCCTTCCTGCCATGGTCGAGACGTATGCCGTTTTGTCCCTTCTTGCTACCATTCTCCTTCTGAATTCCATCAAACTGTCCTGAGAAGGTGGGTCTATGCCTCTTGAGGATATTCTGAGGCGGATTGAGGAAGAAAGCGAATCTCGAAAAGCTGCTATTCTTGAAAGTGCTCGCAAAGAGGCGGAAGCACGTCGCGAAAAGGCGAGAATGGCTGTTGAAGAGGAAATCTCTTCCTTTCTTGAGCGGAGAAAGCGCGAGGCCGAACTTGAAGTCCAAAGGATGATTGCCGAAGCCCGATTATGGGGGCGGAATGAACTCGCCCGGGTGAAGCAGGAAATGCTCTGGAATCTGCGCAAAGAATTCGAAAACCGTTTGCTCGAAACCATTGAGGGACAGTACGAAGCTTGGTGGAAAGAAGTGCTCTCTAAGGCTGTAGAAGCAGGCGACGAAGAGGTGTGGATGTTCCCGAAGGAAGCGGAGAGACTCGGGCCTCGCTTCGTGGAAGAGGTGAACCGGGAGTTCGGGTACCGTCTTTCCTTTGGCGGAGTCCTCGAGAATGCAAACGAACGAGGATTCCTTTTGAAGCGTGGCGGAATGACCATTGATGTGAGCTTCCGTGCCCTTCTCGAGGACTTTTTCCGTCGCAACGAGCGCGACATTGCACTCATGTTTTTCCAGGGTGTCGAAGGATGAACGGAGAAAAGAACTACGCCTATCTCGTCGGTCGAGTGCGGGTCTTGGAGAGAAGCCTTTTGACCCCCAGGGTCCTTGATGCCCTCTTGCGGGCTGAGGATCTCGATCAGGCCCTTCGGGTTACGGCTGAAATCCCGTACCTTGGCGAGGTCCTCCAGGGAGTTGTCCCAACTCCTCAGAACATCGACCGGGTTCTCACCGAGCATTTCTTTGGTATCGTCAGTGACTTTGCAAGGCAGAAAGGCGGAGAGGAAGTAGCACGATTCTTTCTCCTGGGATTCGATGTAGTGGCAGCAAAGCTTGCAATCAAGCACTTTATGGTTAGAAAACCCTTTGAACAACCGTACCCGGCCTCTTTCGACCCCCGAAGAATTTTCCGGTTCCTCAGCGGTGAGGGAAGCGAGTACTTTCCGGAAAACTTTGCCCAAACTCTTCGGGAGGTTCAGGGGCTCCTTGAAACCCATCCAGGGAACACGCAGGGAGTGGAATTCCTTTTCGATCGGTTCTTCCTGAAGGAGACGTACAATCTTTCCGCCTCTACGGTGGGGCCACTCCGCAAGTGGTACCACCTCTACATCATCTTCGCTTACCTCCGTGGGGCTCTCAGAGCAAGGTACCAGGAGAGAA
>JACIZN010000020.1:10218-19829 GCA_014359405.1 Candidatus Caldatribacterium sp. | reverse complement strand
GGATAGGAGGGAGCGATGAAGACCTCGAGGAAGAGGTTCCCGAAGACCTCGACGCTTTCCCGGGTGACGGGTTGGTTCATGGCTACAATCCCGCCAAAAGCCGAGACCGGGTCTGACTCCAAGGCTTTCTGTGCCGCCTGGGTGAGGTCCTCGTGTACTGCAACACCACAGGGGTTGTTGTGCTTCACGATGACGACTGCAGGTTTTTCGAATTCCCGGACGAGGCTGTATGCCGCCTGGACATCGTAGAGGTTGTTGAAGGAGAGCTCCTTTCCTTCTGCAAGGACCTCAAGGTGCTTGAAGAAACCTTCTCTGTCGAGGGAGAGGTCCTCGTAGAAGGCGCCTTTCTGGTGGGGGTTTTCTCCGTACCGAAGGGTGGTTTTCCTTCTCATGTGGATGGCCAGGTACTGGGGGAAGGAGTCCTCCCGGTGCACCAGGTCAAGGTACATGGCGATGGAACCATCGTACTGGGAAGTGCGGGCAAAGGCTTCGATAGCCCAGAGGAGGGATTTCTCCTCAGGGAAGCCTCCGTTTTTCCTCAGCTCCTCAAGGAGTTCCGGGTACTGGGAAGGGGAGGAGGCTACCACGACGTACTTCCAGTTCTTGGCTGCCGCCCGGAGGAGGGTCACGCCCCCAATGTCGATTTCCTCAACAAGGACGTCGAGATTCCTCTCGCCCTCCTCCACCTTTTTCTCAAAGGGGTAGAGATTGCAGACCACAAGGTCAATGGGTGCAATTCCATGCTTTTTCAGGTCCTCCATGTCCTCTGGTTTCTCCCGCCGGGCGAGAATACCTCCTGCAACGGCAGGATGGAGGGTTTTCACTCTTCCTCCAAGGATTTCCGGGAAGGTGGTGACCTCAGAGACCTCGGTCACCGGAATTCCAAGGTCCCGAATGAATCTTGCCGTTCCTCCGGTGGCAAGGAGCCTGACCCCGAGTTCTGAAAGGCCCCGGGCGAGCTCTGCAAGACCGGTTTTATCGGAGACACTCAAGAGCGCGGTGGCAATTCGAATCATTCTATCACCCCTTTCCTTTCTTCCATTGTACCCAAGGAGGAAGGCCGTGGAAAGGAGATATGGTACAATACCCAAGGGTTTTTGAAAGGAGAAAGAGGTGGGTACTCGTGGGGAGAGCGAAGGTTCTCGTCATCGGAAGCCTCAACATGGACATGGTTTTGAAGGTTGAACGAATGCCTGAAGCCGGGGAAAACCTTTTTGCCAAGGAGTTCTCCATGTTCCCCGGAGGAAAGGGGAACAACCAGGCCATTGCCTGTGCCCGCCTTGGGGCCGTGGTGAGCATGATTGGGAAAGTTGGGGACGACGACTTTGGGGCGCGGCTCCTCCTCAATCTCGAGCAGGAGAACGTGGACTACGCCTTTGTCACCAAGCAGCCTCTCACCCATACCGGTCTTGCCTTCATTTTCATTGATGAGCGTGGCGAGAACCGTATTCTTGTTGCTCCCGGGGCGAACATGAAACTCTCGGTGCGGGATATCGATAACGCTGTGGAGCTCTTCAAGTCCTGTGACTTTTTGCTTTTGCAGCTTGAAATTCCGCATGAGGTGGTCCATCGGGCCATTGAGGTGGCCCACCGTTTTGGAATGACGGTGGTGCTCAATCCTGCTCCGGCTCAGGAATTTCCCATCGAAATCTTGACCGCCAATGATATAATGACTCCAAACAAGTACGAGGCAGAAGTCCTAAGCGGTGTCACCATCACCACGCTGCAGGATGCGGTGCAGGCGCTCCGTGCCCTCCGCAGGCGATGTCGGGCCCGCACGGTCATAACCCTTGGGGAGATGGGAGCCATAGCAAGCTTTGGGGACAGAAAGTGCGTGTACCTCCCACCCCGGAGGGTCCAGGTGGAGGATACGACTGCCGCAGGAGACGCCTTCAACGCCGGGCTCCTTGTGGGTATAGCCGAAGGACGCGAGTGGGTCGATGCCCTGAAGATTGCCAACACCGCAGGCGCCATAGCCTGCACAAAAATCGGTGCCCAGAGCGCTCTACCGTACATGCGCGACCTTGAACGCTTCATCGCCGAACACGGGGAGGGGGAAGTGGAATTTCTCGATGCTTGAAGTTACAATCTTTCTCCGGCTCCTTGCCGCTTTCGTGGCAGGAGGAATTGTGGGCTGGCAGAGGGAACGGGCGGAAAAGCCTGCAGGCCTCAGGACGCATATTCTCGTCTGCGTTGGCTCTGCCCTCATGACCATGGTTTCCGTTTTCTTCTTCCGGTCGGACCCTGCCCGTATCACCGCCCAAATCGTGAGCGGCATTGGGTTCCTTGGGGCGGGGACGATTTTCCGCTACGGCTCAACCGTTGCCGGACTCACGACGGCGGCAAGCCTCTGGGCGATTTGCGGTGTGGGTATTGCCATGGGCGTGGGCATGTTCTTCCTTGGTTTTGCAGGGGTTGGCCTTATTCTCCTTGTGCTCTGGCTTTTGGAGTACTTTGAAGGGCATTTCCTGAGGACCAAGGGGGGATACGCCCTTGAGCTTCTCCTTGAAGATGAGCCGGGGGCTCTGGGGAAAGTCGGTTCCCTCCTGGGAGAACTCGGAGTGAACATTGATGCCGCTCGGGTCCGAAAGGAAGAGAGAGGAAGAGTACGATGCTCCCTCTGGGTCCATGCTCCAAAGGGAAAAAAGGTCGTCGAGGTGGCTTCAGCCCTTCGGGAGCTTGAGGTGGTGCATGAGCTTGAGATTCGGTGAGGAAGGGATGGCACGTGGCTGAGGTGATCAAGGCACCACGGGGAACTCGGGATATCCTCGGTGAAGAGACGCTTCTCTGGCAGCGCCTGGAGGAAGTGGTGCGGAAGAATGCGGCTCTTTTCGGGTACGAGGAGATTCGCACGCCCATTTTTGAGCATACGGAGCTCTTTGCCCGGGGAGTGGGGGAAGAGACGGATATCGTGCAGAAGGAAATGTACACCTTCACCGATAAGGGAGGACGGAGCCTCACCCTCCGTCCTGAAGGTACAGCTCCGGTTGTCCGGGCGTACCTGGAGCATGGCTTTTCGGTGAGCAACCCCCGGGTCAAGTGGTACTACATCGGTCCCATGTTCCGCTACGAGCGGCCCCAGGCAGGGCGCATGCGTCAGTTCCACCAGTTTGGCTTTGAGGCCCTTGGTTTCAACGAGCCCGCCTGCGACGCGGAAATCATTAACCTTGCCTGGACAATTTACCGGGAGCTTGGTCTTTCCGACCTCTCCCTTGAGGTGAATAGCATCGGATGCCCTGTCTGTAAGCCTCAGTACGTCGCAAGGCTCAGAGAGTACCTTACTCCTCTCGAGAGTCGGCTCTGTGCGAACTGCGCTCGGCGCCTTGCGAGTAACCCCCTGCGGGTTCTCGACTGCAAGATGGAGTCCTGTCAGGAAGTTTTTGGGGATCCCGCTTTCCCGAAAATCCAGGATTTCCTCTGTCCTTCATGCCGTGAGCATGAAGAGCGGCTCTTTGCAATTCTTGAGGCTCTTGGTATTCCCTTCGTTGTGAATCATCGCCTCGTCCGGGGGCTTGACTACTACACCCGTACCGTCTTTGAGGTCAAGGTGAAGACCCTGGGGGCGCAGGATGCCATTGGTGGAGGGGGAAGGTACGATGGCCTTTCCCGGGTGCTTGGGGGGCCCGATGTTCCCGGGGTTGGTTTTGCAGCAGGAATGGAACGCATTGTTCTTCTCCTTGAGGGAAGGGAGAAGCCTTCTCCTCTTTTCCGGGTGTACCTGGCGCCTCAGGATGAGGCGGCAGAAGTGGTGCTCCTTGATTTGAGCCGGGAACTTGCTGCCTCGGGTATTCCCTTTCACCTTGACTTTGCCTCAAAAAGCCTCAAGTACCACCTGAAGCGGGCCCAGAGAATGAACCTCCGGTTCGTTGTGATTGTGGGAGAAGAGGAGAGGCAGAGAGGCACCTTTGCCCTTAAAGACCTTGTCCTGGGAGAACAGGTACTCCTTTCCCTTCCTGAGCTCATCGCACGGTTACGAAAGGAGCGGGAACTATGCTGAGGACGCATACCTGTGGCGAACTCCGGAGAGCCGATGCGGGAAGAGAAGTTGTCCTTGCCGGCTGGGTGCATCGCATCCGGGACCACGGAGGCCTTATCTTTCTCGACCTCCGGGACCGGTGGGGGATAACCCAGGTGGTGGTGGACTCAAAGAACGAAAATGCCTATGCCACGGCTTCTTCGGTCCGACCCGAGTACGTGGTGCAGGTGCGGGGAGTGGTGCGGGAACGACCGGAAGGGCTTGTGAACCCTCGTTTAGCCACAGGAGAAATCGAGGTGCACGCTTTGGATTTTACCGTTCTCTCTCCTTCGGAGCTTCCTCCCTTTGAAATCGAGGGAAAAAAAGAGGTGGATGAGTCCCTTCGACTCCGGTACCGGTACCTGGACCTCAGGCGGCGCAAGATGCAGGAAAACCTCATCCTCCGCCACCGGGCGGCCCAGGTGATTCGCCGCTTCCTCGACGCGCAGGGTTTCGTGGAGGTGGAGACGCCGTTCCTCACAAAGAGCACTCCAGAGGGGGCTCGGGATTTCCTTGTCCCGAGTCGCCTGAGCCCGGGATCGTTTTATGCCCTTCCCCAGTCGCCGCAGCTCTTCAAGCAGATTCTCATGATTGCCGGGTTTGACCGGTACTTCCAGATTGTCCGTTGCTTCCGGGATGAGGACCTCCGAGCCGACCGGCAGCCGGAGTTCACCCAGGTGGACATTGAGATGTCCTTCGTGGACCGGGAAGACGTGATGGGGCTTGTGGAAAGCCTCATGGTGGTTCTCTTTGCCGAGGTCCTTGGAGTATCTCTTCAGACCCCCTTTCCGCGCCTTTCCTACGAAGAGGCCATGAAACGCTATGGGACGGACAAGCCCGACCTTCGCTTTGCTCTCCCTATTGAGGACCTCACCCCTCTTTTCCTTGGGGAAGGGGAGAGTTTCTTTGGACCACATGTGGCCGTTCGGGGTCTTTTTGTACCCCAGGACCATGGGTTCTCGAGGAAAAAGCTCGATGCGCTTGCCCAGGAGGCCAAGGAGAAGCACCTTGCCTTTTCCTGGGTTCGGAAAACTTCTGAGGACTTCTCCTCACCTCTCAAGGGGAAGATTTCGGAGGCTCTCTTCCAGCGCCTCGTGGCGCAGTACCCCTTTCAGGAAGGTTCGGTGCTCTTTGTTTCCTGGGGAGAGGAGGAGCCACTCCAGGAGTTCCTTGGGAGCCTCCGGGTGCGCCTTGGAGCAGAAATCAAAGAGAAAGAGCAATTTTCCTTTGTCTGGATTGTGGATTTTCCGCTCTTTGAGTGGAGTGAAGAAGAAAACCGATGGGTCTCGGTTCACCATCCTTTCACCGCGCCCTTTGATGAGGATATTCCTCTCCTTGGTACCGATCCGGCTCGGGTTCGGGCTAAAGCGTACGACCTTGTCCTCAACGGGTATGAGGTGGGAGGGGGGAGTATCCGAATCCACCGACGGGACCTCCAGGAGAGGATTTTCGCCCTTCTTGGTCTTACAGAAGGAGAAATTCGCGAAAAGTTTGGCTTTTTCGTCGAGGCACTCCAGTTCGGTTGCCCCCCTCATGGGGGAATCGCCCTGGGTTTTGACCGCCTCGTGATGCTCCTCTGTGGGGAGGATTCCATTCGAGAAGTCATTGCCTTTCCGAAGACCCAAAAAGGGGTGTGTCTCCTCACCGGTGCTCCCTCGCCGGTCACAAAGGAGCAGCTTGATGTCCTCGGCATTGCCCTCAAAAAGGGACGGGAGTAGTTGTCATTGCAAAAGGAGGTGGCTTGTGCTATTATCTTTCCGAGGAAGAAGTCTCGGTTTGTGGCCCTGCCCTGCCCGTGATGTCAAATGAGGCTTTGACCCAACACCCTTGTCCAGGGAGCCCGGACTTCAGGGAAACCGAGGTTTCCCCGAGAGGGCACCCACCTTTTGGAGGACGAGGATCAAAGCGGTTGGCACACGACAGCGGCGGGGTCACCCTGTGAGGAAGGAGTGTGTTGGGTGTGGAAAACGAAAGGGCAATGGAGCTGCTCCACGAGAACCTCGAACAAATCCGCGTTGTGCGTCCCGGCGACCTCATCAAAGGAAAGGTCATCAAAAAGGGTGACGAAGGGTACTTTGTGAACATTAACTACAAGGCGGAGGGAATTCTCCCCTTCCGGGAGCGGGCTCAGGGGCGAGAGGGGGAAGTCGAGCACGACCTCCAGGAAGGTGAAGAGGTCTGGGTCATGGTGACCCGGATTGATGACCAGGGGTATGTGTGGCTTTCCCGGGAGCAGGCCCGCTACCAGGGAGCCTGGATTGACATAGAGGAGAGCAAGGAGAGAGGCAAAGTCCTCACCGCCAAGGTCAAGCGGAAGGTTAAAGGCGGGCTCATTGTGGACATAGGCGTGAGCGCCTTTTTGCCCGCTTCCTGTGTCGATGTGGTTCCCCGCAACCTCGATGAGCTCATCGACCAGTCCATTGAGGTGAAAGTGATAGAGGCCGACCGCAAGACCCGCAACGTCATCGTTTCCCGCCGAGCGGTAATCGAAGAAGAGCTTGCCCGCCGTCGCCAGGAAACCATCGCCTCCCTCGAGGTGGGCCAGGTCCGAAAAGGCATCGTCAAGAACATTACGAATTTCGGCGTTTTCGTGGACCTTGGGGGCATTGATGGGCTCCTCCATATCTCCGAAGTCTCCTGGGGGAAGGTTGGGAAGCTTGAGGATCTCTTCAAGAAGGGCGATGAAATCGAGGTTAAAGTCATCGCCTGGAACCCGGAGAAGGAAGAAATCAGCCTGAGCCTGAAGCGCTTAACTCCTGACCCCTGGGAGCGTTTCGCCCAGGAAGTCAAAGTCGGCGATGTTGTGAAGGGCAAAGTTGTATCCCTCAAGGACTTCGGTGCCTTTGTGGAAATCGAAGAAGGCGTTGAGGGGCTCATCCACATTTCGGACCTCTCCTGGGGATACGTGAGGCATCCGCGGGAGGTCGTCAAAGTCGGGGACATCGTGGAAGCTAAGGTTCTGGAGCTTGACCCGGAGCGTCGGCGGGTTTCCTTAGGACTCAAGCAGATTTTCCCTGATCCCTGGGAGAACATCGAGGAGAAGTACCCCGTTGGGAGTACCGTCCGTGTCCGGGTGAACAAAATCAATACCCGGGGAGCCCTTGTGGAGGTCGAGGAGGGCGTAGAGGGACGCATTCCCCTTGAGGAACTCTCCTGGAAGCGAGTCACCCGGGTGAACGATGTGGTCCGACGGAACCAGCTCGTCGAGGCAAAAGTCATTGCCATCGATCGGGAGAGCCGCCAGCTCACCTTTAGCCTTCGTCAGCTCCGTCCGAATCCCTGGGAGAGCGTGGCGACGAAGTGGCAAGTGGGCGATGTGGTGGAGGGAAAAATCCAGCGCCTCATGAACTTTGGGGCTTTCGTTGAAGTCGCCCCTGAGGTTGAAGCGCTCCTTCCGCTTTCGGAAATCGCCTGGGAGCCGGTGAAGCATCCAAGCCAGGTCTTCAAGAAGGGGCAGACCGTTTCCCTGAAGATTATAGAGCTCAAGCCCGAAGAGCAGCGGATTGTGGTGAGCCGCAAGGCCCTTCTCCCCGACCCCTGGGAAATCATAAAGACGAGGTATCCTCTCGGGAGCATCCACGAAGGCAAGGTCGTCCGAATCGTGGACTTTGGAGCCTTTGTGGAACTTGAGGAGGGTTGGGATGGCCTTGTGCACATCTCCGAGATTTCTGAGGAACGTATCAGCTCTCCTCGAGATGTCCTCAAAGAGGGTGACGTGGTCAAGGTTAAAATCATCAAACTCGACGACGCAGAGCGGAAGATTGGTCTGAGCATCAAGCAGGCCCTCAAAGAGGAGGAAGAGAAAGCCCGGAAGGAGCAGGCCCAGGACGGGCGGATTACTCTCGGGGATGTCATCGGAGAGAAGCTCGCCACAATTCTCCATAACCTGAAAAAATGAACGTCGCTCTTGAGAGAGCTTCGCTTCTTTGTGCCACCCTTTGCGAGGAAATTCGGGAGGTGGCCTCCCGTTTCCGCAAAGTGGTGGTGGCCTTCTCAGGAGGAATGGACAGCACTGTTGCCCTTTTCCTCACCCTTGAAGCCCTCGGTCGTTCTCGGGTTTCGGCCGCGACCGTTGACTGGGGGCCGTACCTTCCCGAAAAGGCTCGAGAGAACATCGCCTTTCTCGTTGCTCACTTTGGAGTGGAACACGTGTACATCCCGGGGCAGAAGGCCCTTGAAGAGGTTGCCCGGGGTGGTCCTTCCTGTAACCTCTGCACGAAGAGGGCAAAACTCGGTCGCATTCGCGAGCACTTCGGAGAAGGAACGCTCATCGTTGGTGGGGCAAATAAAAGTGACAGCTGGGGACACCGGGGCGTGAAATTCCTCGGAGATACTTTTTCACCCCTTTTCGACCTCGGCAAAGAGGAGATTGCCGCTTTAGCAGCGTCCCTTGGCATACCCATTCGCCGGATTGGGGAGAACCGGGTTCGAGAGGGATGCTTTCTGAAACACCTCTTGAAGCCCCTTGCCGTCCCTTCCTTTCACGGGAAGGCCGTCGTGGAGAGCAATGCGCTGCTCCTTCGCCTCCTTGATGAAGCTTCGTACCCCCGGGATATTGCCAACGTCACGGTGATTGGTCCCCTCTCGGAGAACATTGCCCTTATCAACGTGTGGCCCCTTCCGGAGGAGACCTTTCGAAAACGCATTGCCGAGGCTATTTCCCGAATCCCTGAGATTTCGAAGGTCGTCTGGGTTGATGCTCCGCTCAGACTCTTTGTCCGCGCCAATCCGGGGATTTACCGGAACGACCTTTCGCGTTTTTGGCTTGCCCGAGGCAGAATCCAGCCCGATTTTGCCTTTCCGGTAGAGTGTGTCTTCTTGCCCTCGACGAACAGGAGACTACGGACGTTCCAGGTGGTGGATTACCGTGTTCACAAGCAGTGACATCAGGAGTCTCTTCCTCTCCTTTTTCGAAAAGCGAGGTCACAAGGTGCTCCCGAGCGCTCCTCTCATTCCCTCGGATCCTACGCTGCTTCTCACCATTGCCGGCATGGTTCCTTTCAAACCCATTTTCCTTGGGCAGGTGCAGCCGAGCTTTCGGCGGGTTGCCACGGTGCAGAAGTGCGTTCGGGTGAGCGACCTCGAGAAAGTCGGGTACACGCCGCGGCACCACACCTTCTTCGAAATGCTCGGCAACTTCTCTTTCGGCGACTACTTTAAAAGAGAAGCCTGCCAGTGGGCCTGGGAATTCCTCACCGAAGAGCTCCGTCTTCCCGTGGAGCGGCTTTCTGTTTCTGTCCACAAAAAAGACGAGGAAGCCTTCTCCATCTGGCGCGATGTTGTGGGGCTTCCGGAGGAGAAAATTGTTTTCCTCGGTGATGAGGACAACTTCTGGGCCTCGGGCCCCGTGGGACCTTGCGGGTACTGCTCGGAAATCTACTACGACACAGGGAAGGAGCGGGGTTGTGGGAAAGCGGACTGTCGCCCGGGATGCGACTGCGACCGCTTCTTGGAGATCTGGAACCTGGTCTTCATGGAATTCGACCGCCAGTCCGATGGGACGCTTCGGGAACTCCCGAAAAAAAACATCATGATGGTTCTGGCTATGTGGCTGTCTATGATTTGCTTAGTCATGTTAAGAAGTCTTTCATCCTGG
>JACIZN010000020.1:5358-10209 GCA_014359405.1 Candidatus Caldatribacterium sp. | reverse complement strand
GAATTCGACCGCCAGTCCGATGGGACGCTTCGGGAACTCCCGAAAAAAAACATCGACACCGGTATGGGTCTTGAGCGCATCACGGCGGTGGTCGAGAACGTGGAGTCGAACTTCGAAACCGACCTCTTCCTCCCTATCATCAAAGCCCTTGAGGACCTGAGTGGAGTCGCATACCCTCAGGCTCGGCCTTCTTTTCGCCTCATCGCCGACCACTCAAGAGCTTTAGCTTTCCTCATTGCCGATGGGGTGTACCCGGCCAACGAGGGACGAGGGTATGTGCTGCGGCGGCTCATCCGCCGGGCGCACCGCTTTGGGAGGAAACTCGGCCTTGAGAAACCTTTCCTCCATGAGCTTGCGATGACCGTGGTGGAGCTCATGGGTGGAGTGTATCCAGAACTCGCAAACCGCAAGACCACCATCGCCCAGGTTACCTTCCAGGAGGAGAAGCGTTTCGGGGATACCCTTGCCCTGGGCTTTGCCCGTCTTGAGGAGCTTGTCCGGGACGCTAAGGAAAAGGGTGCGCAGAGCATTCCCGGGAAGGAAATCTTCAAGCTCTACGATACCTACGGTTTCCCCATTGATTTTGCCGAGGAAATCCTGAAAGAAGAAGGGCTCTCCTTCTCGCAGGAGGAGTTCGCCCAGGAAATGGAAGAGCAGAAAATCCGGGCAAGAAAAGCCCAGGAGGAAAAAGTCTCCGGTCTCAGGGGTCAGAAAAAGGAGGAAGAGCTCTTTTCTGGTTTCCGCTCTACCTTTGTGGGGTACGACCGGCTCTCGGAAGAGGCCACTCTTTGCGCCCTCTCTGATGGAGAGGACCTCATTCCGGAGGCCCAAAGCGGTACGGAGGTCCTTTTCGTTCTCGATGCCACGCCCTTTTACCCCGAAAAGGGAGGGCAGGCGTGGGATACGGGCGTTTTCGTCACTCCCTCAGGAAGCATCGAAGTCCTTGAGGTGCACAGTCCGAGCTCTTCCCTCATCGTTCACCGGGGAGTCGTCCGGGAAGGGAAGGTTGTGGTCGGGGAAAGGGGGAGAGCAACGGTCAACAAGAAGCGGCGCAAAGGTCTCGAAATACACCATACGGTGACGCACCTTTTGCACCGGGCGCTTCGGGAAATCCTGGGCGAGCAGGTGCACCAGGCAGGGTCCTTCGTGGGGGAAGAGGGTCTGCGCTTTGACTTCACCCACTTTGCCCCCCTCTCACCGGAGGAACTTGAAGCCGTGGAGAAGAGGGTGAACGAGAAAATTCTCGAGGACCTCCCGGTTTTCGTGAGTTTCAGTTCTCTTGAAGAAGCCCAAAAGCGGGGTGTCATTGCCCTTTTCGGGGAAAAGTACGAGTTCCCGGTGCGCATCGTGCGGGTGGGGGACTACACGGCAGAACTCTGCGGGGGGACGCACCTTCGCCGGACAAGTGAAGCCTGTGCTTTCGTCATCCTCTCGGAGTCAAGTATCGGTGCCGGTATCCGCCGCATTGAGGCGGTGGCAGGAGAAAAAGCCCTTGCAATTCTCCGGGCTTCCAGGAGAATGCTCAAGGAGCTTCGGGGTATCTGTGGCGTTGAGGAGGAACGGCTCCTTAGCTTTGTCGAGGGTCTCCTTGAGGAGAATCGAAGCCTCCGGAAAGCCCTCCTCCGGGAGAGAAGGGAACGCCTCCTTGCTGCTCTTGAGAAGGAAATGGCAGCCCTCCCGGAAGGTTCTCTCCTCTTTGCCCATCTTTTCTCGGACACCTTAGAGGTCGAGACCCTTCGGGAAATCGTCGATGTCCTTGGGGGAAGGATGAAAAAAGGAGCCATAGTCCTTGGGGTGGAGGAGGAAGGAAAGGTTCGGGGTGTCATTGCCGGTGTAGGCCTTACAAAAGAGGCGCACCTTGGGAATTTCCTGCGCGAGGTTTCCCGGACCATTGGAGGAGGCGGTGGTGGTAAGCCCCACTTTGCCCAGTTCGGAGGGGTTCCGAAGGCCCGCTGGGCGGAGTTCCTCAGGCTCCTTGAGGAGTTCATCCAACGCCATGAAACGGGTCATGGCGCTTGATGTGGGAGAAAAGCGCATCGGGGTGGCCATGAACTGGGGAACGCCCCTTGCCTTTCCGTATACTGTTCTTTCCCGGAAAGGGAAGGGGGATATCGCTGCCATCCTCTCCCTTGCCCGGGAATTTACCGTTGACACCATTGTCCTTGGCTTGCCCCGCCGGACCGATGGAACCCTTGGGAAAGAAGCCCAGGCTCTTGAGGAGTTTGCCGAAAAGCTTCGGGAGGTTTTTCCGGGAGAGGTGGTCCTCTGGGACGAACGTTTCTCCACCGTGGAAGCGGAGAAGCACCTTCTTGCCCTTGATGCGACCCGGTCGCGGAGGAAAAAGCTCCGCGATAAAATTGCCGCCTGCCTCATTCTTGAGGCGTACCTGGCGAGGGAAAATGCGTGAGGTCCTGGGGTATTCTCGTCCTTGCACTCTTTTACCTTTTTGGTGTTTTTGCCTACCTTGCCTTTTACCTTGACCTTCCCTCAGGGGAACCAAAACTTGTGACCATCCCCAAGGGGGCTTCACTCTCTGCCATTGCTCGGATTCTTGAGGAGGAAGGCATCACCTCAAGGTTTCGGCTCCTTGCCTTTGCTTTTCTCTCCCGAAAGACTGTCTTCATCGCCGGGAGATATACGCTCACCCCTGGGATGCCTCCCGCCCGCATTGTGGAGCTCCTCTCCCAGGGTCCGCCTCGGGTTCGGGTGACCTTTCCTGAGGGTTTCACCGCCGAGGAAATGGCAAAGATTCTTGAGGAGCTCGGGGTCTGCGAGAGCCGCGCCTACCTTTCTTTCGTTGCCCACCCTGAGTACTTTGGGAAATTCTGGCTTTCAGGAGCAGAAACCCTTGAAGGATTCCTCTTCCCCGACACCTATTTCTTCCAGGTTCCCACTCCTCCGGAAGAAGTTATCGCCACACAGCTTGCCCGCTTCGAGGAGCTCGTTCTCCCCCTCCTTGTCGGGAAAAACGTGAATCTCCAGGAAGTCGTCACCCTTGCCTCCATCGTGGAAAAGGAAGCCCGCTTTCTGGATGAGAAACCCTTGGTGGCCTCGGTCTTTCTGAACCGCCTGAAAAAGAACATGCGCCTTCAGTCCTGTGCCACCGTGGTGTACGCCCTGAAAAAGGAGGAAGGTCGTACCGTGCAGAAGCTCGAGGACAGGGATTTGGAGATTCCCTCTCCCTTCAACACCTACCGGGTTTTGGGTCTTCCCCCTCATGCCATCTGCAATCCGGGTCTTGAGTCTATTCGGGCCGTTCTTGAACCGGCAGAAACCGACTACCTTTACTTTGTCCTTCAGGAAAACGGCCGGCACGCCTTTTCCCGAACCTACGAGGAGCACCTGAAGAACAAGCGAGGTACCCCATGAGGAGAATTCTTGAGTACTTCCTTCCCCGCCTTTTCGTAGATAGTCTTGAGGACATCGACCTTGGCAAGCTCAAAGACCTTGGCATTCGGGGACTCATCGTGGACCTTGATAACACCCTTGTGGCCTGGGGTGCTTTTGACCTTCCGGAGCGCATCGTCCGGTGGGTGGAAAGGGCAAAAGGGGAAGGATTCGCCATCTGCATTGTCTCAAACGCCCTGGAGGGGAGGGTAGCGTACTTTGCGAGGCATCTTGCCATTCCGGGAATCTCAAAGGCCCAGAAGCCCCGCCGAGGGGCCTTCCGGGTGGCTTTGGAGACCCTGGGGCTTCAAAGGAACGAGGTTGCCGTCGTCGGAGACCAGGTCTTCACCGACGTCTTCGGGGGGAATCGCCTTGGGCTCTTTACGATTCTTGTTCGCCCGATTTCGAAGCGGGAGTTCATCACGACGCGCCTGGGAAGATTTTTCGAGCGCCTGATTCTTCGGAGGTTTACGAGCCGTGATTGATGCCCGAACGAAACTCCTTGCTCTCATCGGACATCCGGTGGCCCATTCCCTTTCTCCCTCCTTCCAGAACGCCGCCCTCCGGCACCTCGGCCTTCCCTTCGTGTACCTTGCCTTTGACGTTCCTCCGGAGAAGCTCGAAAAAGCCGTTGAGGCTTTCCGGGTCCTTGGGGTTTCAGGTTTCAACGTGACCGTTCCCCACAAGGAAGCCGTGGTCTCCCTCCTTGATGGTCTTGAGGAAGAAGCGCGAATCCTCCAGGCGGTGAACACCGTGGTGAACCGGGAGGGGAAGCTCTTCGGGTACAACACCGATGCGTACGGGTTCCGGGAGAGCCTGCGGTGGGAGGGAGTTGAAGTCTCAGGGAAGCGTTTCCTCCTTCTTGGAGCAGGGGGAGCGGCAAAGTCAGTTCTTTTTGTCCTTGCCCGGGAAGGAGCCGAAAAGGTCTACATCATGAACCGGACGCTCCACCGAGCGGAGGCGCTTTCGGCGTGGGCAAGGGATACCCTGGGACTCCCCTGTGAGGCCCTTCCGTGGGATTTCGGCGCCCTTCCCCTGGTGCATGGTATAATAAACGCAACATCCCTTGGCCTTAAAGGGGAGATCATTCCCGTTCCCTGGGAGGCACTCCCTGCCCTTGAGGTGGTCGTTGACCTTGTCTACCGGAGAGAAGGAACGCCCCTTGTGCGGGAGGCGGGGAAAAGGGGATTGAAGAGCTTCGACGGGAAGCGCATGCTCCTCTACCAGGGGGCAAAGAGTTTCCTCCTTTTCACCGGAGTTCCCGCGCCCCTTTCGGTTATGGAGGAGGCTCTTTTCGGAGGGTCGTGATGGAGGAACGCACTGGACGTCCCGCAAGAATTGGGGAAATTCTTTTGCAGAAGCAAAAGGTTACCCCCGAGCAGCTCGAGAAAGCCCTGGAAATCCAGAAAAAAACGGGAGAACGACTTGGGGAGATTCTTGAGAAAATGGGCATCGTGGAAAGCC
>JACIZN010000020.1:0-5348 GCA_014359405.1 Candidatus Caldatribacterium sp. | reverse complement strand
GAGGCCCTTGCTGAACAACTTGGGGCGCCCTACGTGGACCTTGATTCCTACGTCATCGACCCGAGGGTGGTGACGCTCCTTCCTGAGAAATTCTGCCGCCAGTACCAGGTTGTCCCCATAGGGGAGGAGGGGAATGCCATCATCCTTGCCATGGCAAACCCCGTGGATGTCCTCACCATTGACCGGGCAAGACTCATGACCAAAAGGGAAATCCGGCCCGTTGTCGCCACTCCTCAGGACATCGAGAAAACCTTAAACGCCTACTATGGAGTGGGAGAATCGGTCGAGGAGCTCATCCGGGAAGTGGAGACCCGGGAGAGCCTTGCGCTTTCCGAGGAAGAGGAAGAGCTAAAAATCGACCAGCTCAAAGCCCTCGGTGAAGAGGCCCCCATCATCCGGGTGGTGAACATGATTATCCTCAAGGCCATCCGTGCGGGGGCAAGCGACATCCACATTGAGCCCCAGGAGGACGAAGTCCGCATTCGTTTCCGGATTGACGGCATTCTCCACGATATCACCTCAACCTCGATTCGGGTCCATCCTGCTCTGGTCTCCCGCATCAAGATTCTCTCCCGGATGAACATCGCCGAACGCCGCCTTCCTCAAGACGGTCGCTTCCAGGTAACGGTGGACAATCGGACCGTGGATTTCCGGGTGTCATCGCTTCCCACCATTTTCGGCGAAAAGATTGTCATGCGGATTCTCGACAAATCCACCCTTCTTCTTGACCTCGACCGCCTGGGCTTTGAGGAGGAGGACCTGGAGAAATTCTACCGTCTCATAGGGCATCCCTACGGTATGATTCTCCTCACCGGTCCCACGGGGAGCGGGAAAACGACCACGCTCTACTCAGCCCTCAACTTCATCAACAAACCCGACCTCAACATCATCACCATTGAGGACCCTGTGGAGTACCGGCTTCAGGGCATCAACCAGGTTCAGGTTCGCCCAAAAATCGGCCTTACCTTTGCCAATGCCCTTCGGGCCATCATGCGCCAGGACCCGGACGTCATCATGGTGGGAGAAATCCGGGACTACGAGACCGCCGAAATTGCGATTCATGCTGCTCTCACGGGGCACCTCGTTTTCTCCACCCTCCACACGAATACCGCCGCCGGAGCCCTTGTCCGACTCCAGGAGATGGGTATCCCTTCCTACCTCATTGCCTCTGCCCTCATTGGGGTCGTTGCCCAGCGCTTAGTGCGGAAAATCTGCGAGCGGTGCAAGGTGGAGTTCGAAGTCCACGGTCCCATTGCCCGGGAGCTCACCGGTGGAGAAAAAGACCACCTCGTCCTCTTCCGGGGGAAAGGGTGTCCGGAGTGCAACAAGACCGGGTACCGGGGCCGCATTGCGGTGAGCGAAGTCCTCGTGATGGATGATGACCTCAGGGCTTTGGTTTTGCGGAACGCTACGGAGCGGGAGATTACCGAAAGAGCCTGCGCCAAGGGCATGAAAACGCTCAGGGAAAACGCCATCCGCAAGGTCCTCAGAGGGGTGACGACCTTAGAGGAAATGTACCGAGTCACGGCGCGGGTGTAAAGTTTCAGAAAGGAATGCCGATATAAGAAGGTTGAGGGGATGAAGCTATGACGCCGGATATCTTTGAGCTTCTCAAGAAAACCGTGGACCTTGGAGCCTCTGATCTCCACCTCACCGTGGGGATTCCTCCAACCGTTCGTATCCATGGGAATCTGACCCCTCTTGACCACTACCCACCCCTGAAACCCCAGGATACCGAGGCGATGGCGAGAGCTTTAACCGGGGATGAGCGGTGGGCGAAGTTCCTCAAGGATCTTGAGCTTGACTTTTCAGTGGGCATTCCCGACCTGGGGCGCTTCCGGGTCAACGTCTACCGGCAGCGGGGTTCCTGTGGTTTGGCGATTAGAGCTTTGAGCTACCGTATCCCGACAATGGATGAGCTCCACCTCCCAAAGGAGGTTCTTCAACGTCTTGCCTCTCTTCCCCGAGGCCTTGTGCTTGTCACCGGGCCCACAGGAAGCGGAAAATCGACCACCCTTGCCTCCATGATTGAGTACATCAACACCACCCGCTCCTGCCACATCGTGACCATCGAGGATCCCATCGAGTACCTCCACTCCCACAAGAAAAGCATCGTCAACCAGCGGGAAGTGGGCTCCGACACGCCTTCTTTTGAGAGCGCCCTCATCCATGCCCTCCGGGAAGACCCGGATGTCATCCTGGTGGGAGAGATGCGGAGTCTCGAAACCATTTCCATCGCCCTTCAGGCTGCCGAAACCGGACACCTCGTTTTGGCCACCCTCCACACGAACAACGCTCCCCAGACCGTGGACCGGATTGTTGATGTTTTTCCGCCTCACCAGCAGACCCAGGTTCGGGTGCAGCTTGCCGGATGCCTCCAGGGCATCATTGCCCAGCAGCTTCTGCCGCGCGCCGATGGGAAGGGACGTGTCCCTGCGGTTGAAGTCATGATTGCCAACACCGCCATTCGGAACCTCATTCGGGAGGGGAAAAGCCACCAGATTTACACCATCATGCAGGCTTCCTTAGCCGAAGGGATGATTACCATGGACCGGGCTCTCTTTGAGCTCTACAAGAAAGGTCTCGTCACCTGGGAGGAAGCCCTCTCCCGGGCCATTGACCAGAAGGAATTCGCCACCTGGAGGAATCGATTCTGATGCCCTCGTACATGTACCGCGCCCGAAGCCGAAACGGCCAGATTTCCTCAGGAAGGATTGAAGCTCCCGGAATCCGGGAGGCGGTCCTCCGGCTCCGGGAAGAGGGGCTTTTCGTCACCGCCATTACCGAGGAAAAAGGGGAGGTAGAAGCTCCCAAGAAATCCCCCTCCCTCTTTGCCCCGAAAAGGGTTAAGCTCCAGGAACTTGCCGCCTTCGCCCGGGGGCTTTCAGTCATGCTTGAATCCGGCGTGCCGCTCTTATCTGCCCTCCAGAGCTTGGCTCGCCAGACCGAGAACCGCTACTTCTCCGAAGTCATCACCGAAATCGCCGCCAAAATCGAGCGGGGATACTCCCTTTCCCAGGCAATCGCCGAGTACCCCAAGGTCTTCAACCGGGTCATCGTGGGGATGGCCCAGTCCGGGGAAGCAGGGGGAAACCTCGACTGGACCTTAGGACGCCTGGCGGACTATTTGGAGTGGGAGAAGGACCTGCGGGATAAGATTCAGTCGGCGATGTACTACCCGATTATCCTCGTTGTCGCCATGATTGCCGTCTCCTTCTTCCTGGTCTACTTTGTCTTTCCCCAGTTCCTGCTCCTTTTTGAAGGATTCAACATCGAGCTCCCTCTCCCCACCCTTCTCCTCCTTTCCATCATCCGCTTCATGAATACCAACTGGCCCCTTGTGTACGGCGGGTTCCTCGGGGGAGTGCTCGCCTTTTTCCTCTATGTGCAGTCTGAGAAGGGGAGAAGATGGTGGGACGAGCGGCGGCACAGGCTCCCCATCTTTGGGCAGCTCTTCCGAAAGCTCATCCTCTCCCGCTTTGCCTGGGTTCTCAACTCCCTCATCCGAAGCGGCATGCCCATGGTCCAGGCGCTGGAGGTCACCGCGAGCGCCGTCAGCGACCTCTACGTCAGGGACCTCCTCCTTGCCGTTGCCGAGAGCATCCGCAGAGGAAAAAACCTTACCCAGAGCCTTCTGGAACATCCCTTCTTCCCGCCCTTTGTCGTCCAGATGGTGAGCGTCGGCGAGGAAGCGGGAAACCTTGAGTTCACCCTTGGGAAAACGACCGAGCTCTACGACAAGGAAATCGGGATTTTCGTCTCCCGTCTTTCGGCAATCATTGAGCCCGTCCTCACCCTCATCATCGGAGTGGGCGTTTTCTTCGTCGCCTTGGCTTTCTTCATGCCGATTTTCGAGATGGCCTCTCGGGGAATGGGAGGAGGAATGTGAAGTGTATAATAAAAGGGGGGATGTGGAGGGAGAAGAAATTGGCATCATTCTTTATCCTGATTCCATGACCCTTGCGATTCGGAGGTGAAACCATGCGTTCGGTGAGGAAAAAGAAAAACCAAGGTTTTACCCTGGTTGAGCTCATCGTGGTCGTGGCGATTCTGGGGTTCCTGCTCTCTATTGCCATTCCGAGGTATCTCACCGCCCGAACCACTGCCGCTCAGGCGGCCACAAAGGCCAACCTCCACCAGCTCGCAAGCTCCATGGAGCTTTATATGACGGAGAATCCGGGTGTAGGGAGTACGTATCCTGCACAGGCCAGTGGTGGTAGTGGGAGTAATGATGATGCTGTAGAATGGCTTCAGGCCTACATCCCCAAGGCTCCGGTTCCACCTGGAGGGAAGAATTACAAATACCAAGCATTCCAGAAAACCTCTCCTAATGATACCTACGCCATCTGGGATCCCAATCCCTATGGTGGTAAGTATTTTGCCGCCGGTCCCGGAGGGGCAATCGGGGAGGGAGCGAGTATAAAGGAAGCCGTAAATAATGCAACCGGATTAAACGAGACTGATGACCCCACTGGCGAGGATCTTATCTGGTAACCCTTTCCCCCGGCGCCTCGAGGCGCCGGGGGTTTCTCTTGTGTTTTATGACTCTCCTTGAGCTCTCTTTTCTTGCTCTCCTTCTTGCCGTTTCCCTCTACGACCTCCGGCACTACGCCATTCCCGATTCCCTGGTTCTTTGCCTTTTTGGGGTGGGGGTGGCCAAGGTTTTTCTTGAGCGGAGTGTTCTCTCGCCTCTCCTTGGAGCCTCCTTCCTCTTCGGCCTTTTCCTTTTCCTCCACCTCCTTTTCCCCCAGGGCATGGGTTTTGGGGATGTGAAGCTTGCTGGAAGCATCGGGCTTTTTCTGGGCTTTCGGCTCAGCGTGGTTGCCTTTCTTTTAGCGTTCTTTTCAGGAAGCATTGTGGGGCTTTTCCTCGTTCTCCTTCGAAAAAAAACCCTCAAGGACCCTCTGCCTTTCGGTCCCTTCCTTTCTTTTGGAGCCATAGTGAGCCTCTTTTTCGGGGAGGAAATCATTGCATGGTACCTGAATCTCTGGGCATGGTGAAAGGAGTGGTCTTGTGCGGAAAATCTTTGTCTTTCTTGAGGCTACCTTAGCGGTGGTTCTTCTCTTGAGCTTTTTCGGATGCCAGAGGGAGTGCCCTCTCTGCGGTGGGATTCGGGGAACGGGGACGGTTACCTACGTGCCCCTGGAGGGAGGGTTCTTTGGGATTGTCGCCGATAACGGGAAGCGGTACGAACCGGTGAACCTCCCCGAGGATTTCCGGGAGGATGGGCTTCGGGTTGCCTTTGTGGCGGAGCCCTTTGAGGGAATGAGCTCCCACATGTGGGGAGAGCTCATTCGCCTTGTCCGTATCGAGAAGCTACCTTTCTGAGGAGGCGGCGGAAGGTCGGG
>JACIZN010000019.1:7875-20546 GCA_014359405.1 Candidatus Caldatribacterium sp. | reverse complement strand
TTCCCACATCGCGAGGATTCGGGGGAGAATGACCTCAGCTTCCCCTATGGCCAAGGCATCGGCAAAAGGGGCAACAATTTCGGGATTCAGCGTAACGACCGGCCCACCAAGGAGCACAAAGGGATGCTCCTCCCCTCGCTCCTCAAAGCGGAGGGGAATACCACCTTCTTTGAGCATTGCAAGAAAAGGAAAAATATCAAGTTCAAAAGAAAGGGAGAAGGCAACGATATGGAAACTCGAAAGAGGAAGGCGAAGCGCTAAGGACCGAGGACCCGTATCAGCAAAAAACCGATCGCCCCACCATCCGTGGGCTTCAGAAAGAAGGCGAAAAAGCGACTGAAAACCAAGATGGGCCATACCGAGCTTGTAAGGCCCGGGGAAACAGAGCGCAAGGCCGTACTGGCCGCTTCGGGGAAGGGCAAGACCCCGCTCGCGCAGCACCAAGGCTCACTTCTCCTTCGCTCTCCGGAGGAATGCCGGAACATCCAGGTCTTCAAGGGGAAAAGTGTCCGAGAAATCCAAAGATTCGCTTTCCCTCGACTCCTCAGGAGGGCTGTCAAAGCCGGTGGCAATGACAGTGATGGCAATCTCGTCCCGAAGGGATTCGTCCACGACAGCACCGAAGATAATATTCGTTTGTTCTGAGGCAGCATTCCCGATGACCTCTGCAACTTGGCGCACTTCCCAGAGGGTGAGATTCGGACCCCCAGTAACGTTGAAGAGAATGCCCTTTGCCCCTCGGAAAGGAACCTCAAGGAGAGGACTCTCTACCGCCATGCGAGCCGCTTCTTTGGCCTTGTGTTCTCCTGAGGCCCGTCCGACCCCCATAAGGGATGTGCCAGCGTTCTCAAGGATTGCCCGTACATCGGCAAAGTCAAGGTTAATAATTCCCGGAACGGTGATAAGGTCGGTAATTCCCCGGACACCCTGGAGAAGGACATTGTCCACGATACGGAAAGCTTCCTGGAGGGAAACCGAACTATCCGCGATGCTGAGGAGGCGGTCATTGGGGACAACAATGAGGGCATCGACGTGCTGGCGCAAAAGGGCAATGCCCTCTTCTGCCTGGCGCATCCTCCGTGGACCCTCGAAAGAAAAAGGCTTTGTAACCACTGCAACGGTGAGAATGCCGAGTTCCTTAGCAATTTGGGCAACTACCGGTGCCCCTCCAGTACCCGTTCCTCCACCCATGCCGGCGGTGATGAAAACCATATCGGCCCCTTCAAGGACCTCAAAAATTTTGTCCCGATCCTCTTCTGCTGCTTTTCTCCCAATTTCAGGATTTGCACCAGCTCCAAGTCCTCGGGTGAGTTTTGCCCCGATTTGGAGCTTAATATCCGCCTGAGAACGGCGGAGCACCTGGAGATCGGTATTGATGGCCACAAAGGTTACTCCTTGGAGTCCTGCTTCGATCATCCGGTTGACGGCGTTCCCACCGCCCCCGCCCACACCAACAACCTCTATTTTGACTTCCCCATTCACCGGTTGATTACGCCGTGATGCCATTCTCCTCAACCCCCGCTCCCCTACTCTATCATAAAATAGTCCTTAAGGCGTTCGACGAACCAGGTTCTCGTTCGGTTCAGGTTTTCAAAAAAGCGCATCCGCTTCCTTCCTGCCGTTTCAAGAACAGCAAGCTGCAGGAGACCGCATGCCGTGGAAAACATCGGATTGGCTATCGCTTGCACCATACCGGTGTACTTTGTGCTCTCCGGATAACCCAAACGAACGGGTATTTTTAAGAATGAGGCTGCAAACTCCACGATACCGTCAAGCAATGCTGTTCCTCCCGTGAGCACAACGCCTCCTTGGAGGAACTTCCCCCATCCTGAAGCGCGGAGTTCTCGGGCAAGGAGGCCAAAGATTTCCCGAATCCGCGCCTCGATAATCTCACAGGCGTACCTCCGACGTACGGCCTGGAGCGCAACTCCCCCAAGATCCCGTACCTCTACAACCTCATCCTCAGGGATGTGTCGACTGAAGGCACACCCGTAATTCACCTTAACACGCTCTGCCTCATCCCGAGATGTCCGTAGCCCCACCGCCAAGTCCAAGGTAATGTGTTCGCCCCCAATCGGGATAACCTTAGAAAAGCGCGGACTCCCTCCATAGAACACCGTAACGTCGGTTGTCCCGCCTCCAATGTCCACAAGGGCAACACCAATTTCTTTCTCCGTGGGTGAAAGCACTGCCAGGGCAGAGGCAAGAGGCTGGAAAGCAACTCGGGTAACTTCAATGCCCGCTTGCTGGAAACTCTTCACGAAATTGTGGAAGTAGTTCTCCTGGGCAAGGACAAGGTGCGTCCGCACTCGGAGCTGCGTTGCCACCATACCCACTGGGTCCACTATGCCCTTCTGGTCATCCACAATGAACTCTTGAGGAAGGAGGTGGAGAACCTTTTGAGCTCTCAGGTCCACCTGGGTCTTCGTGCTCTCAATAGCACTTTCGGCATCCTTTTCAGTTATCTCCCGGCCTCCCTTCCCGAGGAAGATTTCACCTTCCAGGTTAAAGGATGCCACCCCATCTCCTGCAATCCCCGCGTAGACAACACCCGGGAGGACCTGGGCAACCTCAAGCGCAGCGAAGAAAGAGTCCCGTACAACCTGCGCAACCTTCCCAATGTCAATGATTCGGCCCTTGCGAATTCCTGACGAGGTGCTGAGACCAACCCCAAGAATTTCAAGGGTGGCACCGTGCTTCTTCCCAATGAGAGTACAGACTTTGCTCGTTCCGATATCCACAGCTCCCACAATGGAGGAACTCTCTTGAACTCGCGACCAGCCCCTCAAAAATCCTCACCTTCACCTGGGGCGATGACTATGTCTTCTCCCGGACGGAGATCGAATCCCCGCACCTTCAGAGACTTCACCCGAACGTCTCTCAGGTACGAACGAAGAAGCACAGCCTTTCTCCGCAAATTTGCAACTCCCTCACATTTTATAACTATACCATTTCGAAGCCTCAAAATAAACAATCGTTCGCTTACGGCTTCAACTCCTGCAAGGGGTAGGTCAAACTCTTCCTGCCATGCCGTAACAAGACCAAGAACCTCCGAAAGCAATCCCTCTTCTTGAGAACGGAGAAGAGCCCGAATGAGGCTACCTTCGGGAACAAGGGAACAGGGTACCTTTACGCCCTCCCGGTCGATACAGAAAGGCTCTCCCTTCCCTTCGACAAGAACTTCAGGTCTCCTCTCGGTTATTGTTACCCGAAGGGTGTGAGGGAAAATCTTCTCCACACGGGCCTCCTTAATCTGAGGAATGCGCTCAAGACGTCGCTCAATCTCCCAACTCCGAAGAGCAAACATGTTCATCTTGCCTTCCTCGACACCGATAACCTCCCGAATGTAATCCTGACGAAGCAACTGGCACCCAGTCACCTCAATAGTAGCAACCAGAAAGAGGGAGCTCCGGAAAAAGAGCGTGAAAATGCCCAGGGAAACAAGGCCCACAAGGAAGTAAAAAAAAAGAGCTCAAGGAAAGCAGGCAAATCCCTACGCATCACTGCCAAAGCTCCACCTCGTTCTCAAGCCATACTCCAGTTTGACGGTACACTTCTTTTCGAACCCACTCCATGAGGTACTCAACCTGCCAGGCTCTTGCTCCCCCAAGGTTCACAATGAAGTTCGAATGCTTAGGGGAGACCTGTGCCTGACCAAGGCGCAGCCCCTTGCAACCTGCTTTTTCGATAAGGCGTGCCGCATACTCACCGGGAGGATTTCGGAAAACACTTCCCGCGGAGGGGAACTCAAGAGGTTGCGAGCTCTTCCGCAAAAGAGAGAAGTAGCGAACCCTTTCCAGAGCATGCTGGGGATTTTCGGGAAAAAGGCGGAACACCACTCTCACCACCACTGCGGACTCCTCTCTGAGATTTGAGTTTCTGTAACCAAAAGAGAGTTCTTCCCTTTCCCTCCAACGGATTCGACCATCCCGTTCCCGCACGAGTACCCGCTCCACAAGCTGCTTTATCTCTCCCCCGAAGCAACCCGCATTGAGCACCACCGCTCCACCAACCGTTCCCGGAATCCCCACGAGGAACTCACACCCTCCAAGGCCATTACGCACTGCAAAGCGGACGAGGGAACCGAGAACCACGCCACCTCCCGCCTCGATTCGCCCTCCAGGAAGAAGACGGCACTTCGCAAGAGTACCCCCAAGGCGAACCACAATCCCAGGGAACCCTCTATCGCTGACAAGAATATTCGACCCCCGCCCCAAAACCCGCCAGGGGATACCGAGGCGATCGCAGAAGGAAAGCACCAAAGCAAGCTCCCTCTCATCAGCGACCTCGGCAAGAGCAAGGGCTCTCCCCCCGATACGCCAGGTCGTCAAGGCCGAGAGTTCAGGATTCCTCAAGAAGCGGCCCTCAGGAAGAAGGCGAAAGAGCTCTTCTAAGGCCTGTTTCCTCCAGTGAGCATCATCCCGACTCTCCATACATCTCCCGCACCCATAGTGATGAGGATGTCCCCCTCCCCGACAACTTCAAGGCACTTTCTGGCGGCTTCGTCAAAGTCCCGGGCAAGAGCAACATTCCGAAAACCTGTCTCTTTGAGTTCCCGGTAAATGAGGTCTTCCGAAACTCCAGGAATCACCTCTTCCCCTGCAGAGTAGATAGGGAGCAAAACCACATAGTCTGCAAGGCAGAGAGCCTGGGCCATGTTCCGGTAAAGCCTCCTTGTGCGAGTGTAACGATGGGGCTGGAAGACAACCACAATTTTCCCTGAGGTCTGTGCTCGAGCAGTCTCGAGAACAACCCGCATCTCCGTCGGATGGTGTGCGTAATCATCGACAACCAGAGCTCCAGAAACCTTCCCCACCTTTTCGAACCTTCGCTTGACCCCTCGAAAGGAATTCAGGGCTTCTGAAATGCTCTTTATGGGAACGCCGAGCTCCATTCCTACTGCAATGCATGCCAGGGCGTTGCTCACATTGTGATTCCCGGGAACCCGAATCGAAAAGGTAGCCACCACTTCTCCCCGGCAAGAAACTTCAAAAAAGGAACCTTCCTTCCCACGAGCAAGGATTCTTGCCCGGTAGTCAACGTCCCGGTTCTCTATCCCATACGTGATAAGGGAGGGAAAGGAATGCCGCCGCAGAACATCCTGAACATTGGGATGATCCCCACAAACCACCCGAAAGCCCCCTTGCTGAACATTCCAGAGAAAAGCGGCAAAGGCCTCCTTTGCCGCCTCCATGTTCCCGTAGAAATCCAGGTGGTCATCATCGATATTGGTAACCACCGCACAGAAGGGCCGGAGTTTCAAAAAGGAGCCATCACTCTCATCCGTCTCGGTGACGAAGAACTCTCCTTCCCCAGCCCTTGCGTTTCCTCCGATATCCTCAAGTTCTCCCCCAACAAGGACCGTAGGGTTCCAACCCGCCATCTCAAGGAGGCAAGAAATCATGGAAGTTGTGGTTGTCTTCCCATGAGTTCCAGCAACAGCAATGCCCTTCTTGGGATTGAAGAGGAAAGCAAGAACTTCCCCTCGGTGGAAGATCGGAAGCCCGAGTTTTCGCGCTGCTACGAGCTCCTCGTTTGAGGGAGGAATGGCCGAGGACACCACCACCGCTTCAGCACCTACAACCTGTTCCCCGCGATGTCCTATGTACACCTGCACTCCCCGGGAGCGAAGTCTCCGTGTAGCCTCATTCTCCACAAGATCAGACCCACTCACTACATGCCCCCACTCGTGGGCAAGGAGTGCAAGACCGCTCATCCCCGTCCCACCAATACCGATGAAGTGCAAACGGCAAGGAAGAGTACTTTCTCTCAAGCTCTTTCCTCCCTGTGGTCTCCAAGAATCCCTTGCGCAATGCAAGTCGAAGCTTTCTGAAGATGCTGTACCCAGGACACTACGGCCTTCCGAGGTTGCGGGGGTTGCTCGAGAAACTCCAAGAGTTTCTGAGCAAGGATTGACGCCTGGAGTTCTCTCTCACCGAGAACCACCGCAAGACCCTGCTGAGCAAGCCAGCAAGCATTGTACCACTGGTGGTTGTCGGTGGCCTCCCCATAGGGTACGAGGATACTCGGAAGGCCGAAGAAGAAAAGCTCGGTAACGGTATTTGCACCGGAGCGGCAGAACGCAACATCTGCCGCTGCGTACGCCACCCCAATGGATTCAAGAAAAGGGAAAACAAGGTATGGGAAAGGTTTCTTTCGGGCCCTTTCGGAAACCTCAAGGTAATCCTCTTTCCCGGTGATATGAATGACCTGAAGGTTGGCCTGTGGCAGAATTTCAAGGGCCTCGAGGAAAACCCTGTTGAGGATACTCGAGCCTCGACTTCCTCCAACAACAAGGATGGTCTTTCGGTTACTTTCAAGCCCCAGGAAACAACGTGCTTCTTCCTTTTTCCCTCTCCAGTCCATAACTTCCCTTCGCAAAGGGTTCCCCGTCACTTCCACTTCCCCTCGAGTCCTCAGGTACTTTTCCGTTTCTGCGAAAGCAAGGAAAACTTTCCTCGCCCAGCGAGCAACGATTCGATTGGCAAGACCAGGATAAACGTTCTGCTCGTGAAGGTAAATGGGAACGCGAAAGAATTTTGCCCAAAAGGCCCCAAGAAGCGACAGGTAACTCCCCATCGCGAGGAAGGCCTGGGGACGATAGCGCAGGAAGTACCATCCCATGGTGGAAAAACCCACGATGTTTTCCCCAACCATCCGCAATGTGCGAAGCCCAAACCGCCTATCCCAGCCCCGGGCTGACACGTAGAGGATCGGAAACCTCGGCGCTACGGTATCTGCTTCAAGGCCTCTCCGGGTACCAAGGAAAAAGACCTCATGATTGCCAAGCCTTCGGAGCTCCTCGGCTACGGAGACCGATGGGAATACATGCCCTCCAGTTCCTCCCGCTGCAATGAAAATACGCACTACTCCTCCCTCCGTCTCCTTCCCCGAGCTATGTTGAAGAGTATCCCGACCTCTGCAAGAGTCACAAAAAGCGAGGAACTCCCATAGCTCACGAGAGGCAACGTAATCCCCGTCACAGGGAACAGTCGAAGCACTGCCCCCATATTGATGAGCGCTTGGAGGAGAATGCTTGCCACAATTCCCATCGCCAGAAGTCCCTCGAATTCGTCATTGCTGCGAAGCGCTATGCGTAACCCTCGCCAGAGAATAACACCAAAGAGGACCAGAACTAATGCAGTACCCACAAAACCAAGTTCCTCTCCAATAATAGCGTAGATGAAATCCGTATGCCGATCGGGCAGAAAGAAAAATTTCTGGCGACTCTCTCCAAGTCCTCTCCCCCACAATCCCCCGGACCCCAAGGCAACAAGCGACTGGAGAACGTGGAAGCCCTTTCCTTTGGGGTCGCTCCAGGGATTGAGGAAAGCTACAATACGGTCCATCCAGTAGCCCTTACCGAAAAAGAGGAGAAAGAGGGCAACGGGAGCAAGAACGGCAAGAACAAGGAGGAGATGGGTAATATTCCCCCCTCCAAGGAAAATCATGACCAGGGCAAGGAAAAGGAGAAAGAATGCCGTTCCAAAGTCCGGCTCAAGGAGCACAAGGAGGCAAATGCTCCCCACGATGATGAGGAAAGGTACGACCCCTCTCCAGAAATCCCGTACTCGATTCCGATAGGTGGTGAGAGCATCAGCCATGTAAAGGATTATGGCGAATTTTGCCAACTCCGAGGGCTGGAAGTTCAAAGGTCCGAGGTCAATCCAGCGGTGAGCACCGCCCCCTGCCCTCCCAACACCAGGGATGAAAACGAGAAAGAGAAGGAAAAAGACGGAAAAGAGGAAAGTCTTGCTCATCTTTCGGAGCCGCTCAAGGGATAAAAAGGTTGCTGCAGCACATCCAAGAACACCAAGGAAAAGGGCGAAGAGGTGTCTTTTGAGAAAGAAGAAAACATCCCCGTAGGCGTATAAGGCGGTGGTCATACTGGCACTGAAAACCATGATGGTTCCAAAAAGCGCAAGCACGAGAACCGCCCAAAAGAGGTAGGGATCGATCTCCCACCACCACCTCACCTTTTGGAGCCGAGCCTCATAGGCTTCAAGAAGACTCCGAAGACGTATTCGTTCCCAGAGCATGAACGAGCTCCCTGAAATGCTCTCCCCGAGCTTCAAAGTTCACATAGGAATCCCAGCTCGTACAGGCAGGAGAAAGAAGGATCGTGTCACCCCTTTGCGCTTTCTGCCAGGCAACCTCCACGGCTTCTCTGAGAGATTCCACTGAGTAACTCTCAACCCAGGATGGAAGGTACTTCGCTATCGTCGCACGGGAGGCCCCGTAAAGAACCACGCAACGAATTTTATCCCGGGTCAAAGCCTTTCCGAGCTCGCTGAAATCCTCGAGCTTCGCTTTTCCTCCCAGGATAACCACAAGCGGTCCCGGGAGCGCCTCAATGGCTGCCCGGGTTGAGGAGGGAGTTGTCGATTTAGAATCGTTGTAGCACTTAACACCTTGCCATTCCCCCACAAACTCCAGACGATGGGGCAACCCCTGAAAGGAGCGGAGTGCTGCTTCTGTTGTTTCCCTTGGTATCCCCAGAATCCGGGCTACTGCCACCGCCACAAGAACATTCCCCCGGTTGTGCTCCCCAGGAAGAGAGCATCCTTCCAGGGAAAGGAGTGCCCGGGATGGCACCCCTCCTTCCCAAACTGTGTCCTCCAGCGTGTACAATCCCTCAAAGAGGCGCACGTTAACTCCCAGAGGAACTACTCTACCTCGAGCAATACGACACCATCGCGCCTGCCAGGAAGGCGAAGAAAAGAGAAAGAGCGACCAGTCCTGAGGTCGCTGGTTCAAGAATATGCGGCCTTTAGCCTGGAAATAGGCTTCCATATTAGGGTGGTAATCGAGGTGGTTCGGGTAAAGGTTCAGCACCCCCGCAACGAAGAAACGGGCTGTGTACACCCGTTCAAGCTGGAAGCTACTCAGTTCAACCACGCCCACATCGGGGACCTCCTCACTCATGAGACTCTCAACAAGAGGAGTTCCCAGGTTTCCTCCAACAAAGGCCCTGTACCCTGCAGAACGCACAATCTCCCCGATTAGGGAGACAGTAGTACTCTTCCCGCAGGAACCAGTAATTCCCACGAGAGGAAAAGAAATGTACCGGCAGGCAAGCTCAATCTCACTCACAACAGGGATACCCTTTTCCTCAAAGAGACGAATCACCGGATGACCGGGGTGAATTCCCGGGCTCACTATGCACTCTTTTACTGAACCCAGAACTTTTTCCACCTCCCGGGGTGGAACAAAGGTTACAAGGGGATTACGAGCCACCTCTTCCGGAAGGGCACACCGGTCATCGCTTGCGAAAACCCGCTCTCCCTGCAGGAGAAGAAAGCGAAGTACTGCACAGCCTGTTCTCCCAAGCCCCATCACAAAGTACGCCATTCACCCTCTAACCCCCAGAAAAGCAAGGGTGACTCCCAGAGCCTGAATAAGCCAGAGATGAGCCGTAACTCGGACCTCCTTTTTTCCCCGGAGTTCAAAGTGATGGTGGAGCGGGCTCATGAGGAAAAGGCGTCTTCCAAAGAGCCTGAAACTCACCACCTGGAGAATAACCGAAAGTGTATCGACCACAAAGACAACCCCTGCCAAGGGAAGAAAAAGGGAGTATCCCGAGGCAAGAGCGCAAAACCCTATAAAGGCACCTATCGGAAGAGAGCCAGAGTCTCCGAGAAAAATCTCCGCCGGCCAGCTATTGAACCAGAGAAAGGCAAGAAGGCCTCCTACAAAGGCAAAGGAAAGGAAGGCAAAAGAAGCGCGACCAAGGTACCCAAGGAGCACTCCAAAAAAGATAAGGGTGAGTATACCACATCCCCCTGCAAGGCCATCGAGTCCATCCGTAATGTTGAACGCATTGCAAGAGGCCAAAAGGACAAAAACCCCGTAGAGAAAGAGAGCCGCCGGTCCGAGAGCCAAGACCTTCCCTGTAAAGGGAACCACAAGAGAAGGAGGGATCACGTCTTTCCCCCACCACATCATGCCGCAGGCAAGGAGTAACTCCACAAGGAAACGGTACCGGGCTTTCCATCCCCACGGGCGATGGAGAGCACTCTTCCAGAAATCGTCGAGAAAACCAAGAAGAAGGAAACCGCAGAGGAAAAGGACAAAGGGGGTGTCTGGAGCTGGTGGCCAAAGAAAAGCTGAAAGAAAAGCCGCAAGGGCAACAATGACCCCACCCATACTGGGGGTATTCTCCTTGTGGAGGTGGAGGGCGGGACCCTCTTTCTTTATTTTCTGACCCAGAGATTGGGCTCTCTGCCAGCGAATGAAAAAAGGAAAAAGAAGCATTCCCAAGGTCCAGGCCAAAAGCGCTCTAAGGCTTCCCTCTTGGAGCACCTCAAGCATGAGGTTCCCTCCACTCCTCAAGCATCATGGCTTCAAGCCCCATACCCCGGGAACCCTTGAGAATCACCACCCACTTCTCCGGAGAGGTCGTAAAGGATCTGAGAATTCGGTGGGCCTCTTCAGGCTCCTCCACAGGAATGAAACGTCCTTTCTCCACCTCCTCCATGAACCCTCCCTCGAGGGCCCGTCTGAAGAGGGGACCAAAAAGGAGCACGAGGTGGACAGGAGAACGCTGCACGTGGAAAAGAACATCACGATGAGCCTTCTCGGCATAATCACCGAGTTCAAGCATATCCCCAAGCACAAGACACACCCTGTATCCCCCCTGGGCAAAGGAAGTACCAAGGTCCACCACCTTTCGAACCGAGAGGGGGTTGGCGTTGTAGGTATCGTCCACAACCACACCGTTTCCAAAGGAGAGAAAGCCGCCTCTGCCAGGAAGTTCACGGAAATCCACAAGGACTTCCTGGATCTCTCCGAGAGGTACTCCCGCTTCAAGGGCGAAATGAATCGCTGGAAGGGCCACAAGTGCCACTTCAGGAGCAAGAATCGGTGCCTTAAAGAAGAAACGATGTTCACCCCAGGTAACAGAGAAAGTAGACCGAAGATTCCAAACGTCGAGGGCAAAAGACTCGAGCCGAAGAGCTGCTTTCCTGGTCCTCCCAAAGGGAATGATTGCTGCCTGAGGAACTCGCAGGGCAACACTCCCCACTTCCGGAACTCCCCGATCGACATTGAGGTACACTTGCTTTGTCCTTTCACCAGCAAGCTTGAGCTTTTCCTCCACAACCCCCTCAAGCGAGCCCAATCCCTCAAGATGCCCCTCTCCAAAGGCCGTAAAGACAACGACCTCCGGGCAGATGATCGATGCCAAGGGTTCCATTTCCCCTCTTGCATTAATTCCTGCTTCAACGACGACAAAAGAGGTATCTTCCTCAAAGTTTGCAAAACTCACCGATACACCAATGGTGGTGTTGAAACTCTGAGGGGTCATGGCCACAGAAAAGCGGGAACCAAGGAGCCGGGTAAAAAGGTGCTTACAGGTGGTTTTCCCTGCTGTTCCTGTAATGCCGATTTTTGTTCCCCTCAGGCGGGATGAGGCGAGCTTCCCAAGAGAAACCAAAGCCTCGTAGGTACTGGGTACCTCGAAAATCGTCACACCAAGGTCTTCCTCTACACGCTCCACAACAGCTCCCCGGGCACCTCGCTGCACTGCTTCACCAACGAAAGAGTGCCCATCAACCCTTCGTCCTCGAAGAGCCACAAAAAGCTGCTCCCTCTTGCACTTTCGAGAATCAATTGCTACACCCCTGAAACGGGTATCTACCTTTCTTGCAAGATTAGCCCGGGTAACTCTTTGGACTTCTTCAAGAGCAAACCACATCGTGCCCTCCAGAAAGAATCCTCAGAGCAACCTCGTAATCATTGTGGGGGATGGCCCCTTGAGCGTAAACCTGAAAACGCTCGGGCCCCTTACCTGCAAGAAACACCATATCCCCTGCCCGGGCTAAAGACAGGGCCAGGCGGATCGCCTCCACCCGGTCGAGGACCACAAACCACTCCACAGGCTTTTCCCAAGCAACCTCCTGAATTCCCAGAACTGCGTCCTCCGCCGTCTGGCGTGGATCCTCCCCCCGGGGATTATCCGTGGTCACGATGCAAACTTCGCTGAGAGTCGCCACCACTTTTCCCATTTGAGGGCGTTTGCTCCTGTCCCGTTCTCCTCCGCACCCAAAAACGGTGATGAGACGGCGAGAACAGAGCTTCCTCGCTGCCGAGAGGGCATGTTCAAGACCATGCCAGTTGTGGGCAAAGTCGACAATAACCGTGAATCCCTGGGGAGCCCGAATAATCTCCCACCTCCCCGGAACCTTCCGACACTTTGCAATCCCTGCACGAATGGCCTCTCGGTCAATGCCTGAAGCAAGAGCTACCGCTATTGCCCCCAGAGCATTGTACACGTTGTGTTTCCCCGGAAGGGGAAGGTACACAGGGAAAATCCCCCAGGGCGTGCGCGCCTCAAAGGTGGAGGAGGACTCACTCCACTGGATATTTACCGCCTGGATTTCACATCCTCTCGTACACCCAAAGCGCAGGAACGGAAGACCGGAGAGCCGAGCAATAGCAAGAACATTTTCGTCCTCACCGTTCACCGCAAGAATCCTCGGATACGCCTTTGCGAAATTCGCAGCCACCATTTCAGCAAGTTTCTGCTTACTCTTGAAGTAATGCTCAAAGGTTTTGTGGAATTCAAGGTGTTCAGGGACAATGTTGGTGAAGATAGCGCCTCTTTTTTCTCCTCCAAGGCGGAAGATTACCTCGCTTGCAGCAACCGGAAAAGAAGAGGGGAAAGTTCCCAC
>JACIZN010000019.1:0-7866 GCA_014359405.1 Candidatus Caldatribacterium sp. | reverse complement strand
GTTCAGGGACAATGTTGGTGAAGATAGCGGCATCAAAGAGTATCCCTTCCACCCTCCCAAGAGCAAGCCCGTGAGAAGAGACCTCAAGCACCGCATGCGTGAGGCCAAGATCTCGCATCATTCGCAAGGACCGAGCAAGGAAGAGGGACTCCATGGTTGTATTCTGCGGCTCCCACTCGAAAGGACCGGCAACGTTTCGAGCAGTGGTCAAAAGTCCACAGGGGTGTCCGGCATGTTCAAAAATGCTCTGGAGGAGGAAGCACGTCGTCGTTTTGCCGTTTGTACCTGTGACTCCAGTGAGGTTCATATGCCGCGAAGGGTAGCCGAAAAAAGCGTTCGAAGCCCAAGCCAGGGCTCTGCGGGTGTTTGGTGTAATGGCCCACAAGACCCTGTCTTTAAGGGGAAGAAGGCTTTCTTCTTTTTCCACCACAAGGAGTCGTGCTCCGCGGGTAAAAGCTTCCTCAAGGAAAGCATGGCCATCATGGGAGCTTCCTACAAGCGCAAAAAAGGCGTATCCTCGGTGAACCTCCCGAGAATCATGAGTAACGCCCATGACGGGTTCTTTCGGATTAGGTACCCAGGCCCTAATTACGGGGAAAGAGGAAAGGAACTCTTCAACAGTCAAAAAGTTTCAACCTCCGCCTTATCTGAAATCACACCCTGGTAACGGAGGATGTTCTCCGCCACCTCTTGGAAAACAGGAGCAGCAATGTCCCCACCGTAGTACTCTCCTTCCGGTTCATCGAGAACAACAAGAACGCCAAAGCAAGGATCAGGAAGGGGGAAAAATCCCACGAAGGAAGAATAGTACGCTCCCGGTACGTACTTACCCCCTGGACCAGCTTTCTGCCCTGTTCCGGTTTTGCCCGCGATTCGGTACCCCACTACCTGGGCTTTCTTCCCCGTTCCCTTTGCCACCACTTTTTCCATCATCGAGAGAACAAGACCCGCGGTTTTCTCCGACACAACCTGCCGCACCGGAGAGGGAGGGAACTCGAGAATCGTGTTTCCAAAGGCATCGGTAACCCTTTGCACAAGACGCGGTCGCATGAGAACACCTTTATTGGCAATGCTCGAAAGAGCGCAGAGAAGCTGCAAGGGTGTTACCATCATCTCCTGCCCTATAGGCACCGCACCGATAGAAAGCAATGACCACTGCTCTGGTGGGCGCAGAAGTCCTCCTTCCTCTCCGGGGAGAGAAATGCCCGTCTTTTCGCCGAGTCCAAAATCCCTTAAATACCGGTACAGCTTTTCCTTTCCCAGTTTCTGGGCTATGGAGATGATACCAACGTTACAGGAGTTTATCAACACATCTTCGAGACTCTCCTGACCGTGTGTCTTTATACACCGTACCCGGTGGTTGTGTACCCGTATTCCTCCAGAGCAGAAAAATGTATCCTTTAAAGAAACGACTTTCTCCTCCAGGGCTGCAGCAAGAACGAGGGGCTTGACCGTGGACCCAGGCTCAATAACCATATTCACCGCGTAATTCCGCCAGCTCTCAGGGGGAAAATTCTGGAAGAATCGGTTATCAAAGCTCGGGTACGAGGCCATGGCAAGGATATCCCCTGTTTTGGGATTATTGACAATGATAGCACCCCTTTTTGCTCTGGTCCTTTCTATAGCCTTGCGAAGGGCCTCTTCGGCAAAAAACTGAATGGTTGTGTCCACAGTAAGGTGAAGCGTTTTCCCCTTCCTGGGAGGATGCACAGTGACAGTAGGGGGAATTTCCCGGCCCAAGGCATCACGTTCAAAAGTGACGTACCCATTTTCTCCTTCAAGGAGATCGTTGAATACGTACTCCAGTCCTTCAAGGCCCTTACGGTCTTTTCCCACAAAGCCCAGAACCGAACTTAGAAGAGGAGCCTTGGGATAGAACCTTTGCGTTTCCCGAACCCAATAGATACCATCTATCCTCGCCTCTCTGAGCCTGTTGGCGAGCGTTGCAGAAACCTGTGTCTGTAGAACAACAAAGGAGGCATCCACCGAGAGTCTTGCCTTGAGGTCTTCTATGCTCCTTGAAAGAAGGGGCGCAAGCTTCTCGGCCACAGCGCCAGGATCATGAATCAAGCGGGGAGAGGCACATACTGTGAGGGTTGCGACATCTTTTGCCAGCACTTCCCCATTGCGGTCAAGAATCTCTCCCCGGAGAGCAAGGAGCTCATCGAGGGCAAAACGACGAATAACCTCCTCACGGTACAATCGGTGGTTCAGAATCTGAAGGGAGAAAAGACGAAAGCCAACACCCCCAAGAAAGAGGGAAAGGAAAAAGCTCAAAAGAACCGCTCGCACGACAAACCTCTGAGAGAGCACCACTACCTCTCTCCACCCTCGGGCTCCCCGCGTCGCACGACGTAAGTTTCGCCTTTGCTTTTGCCCAGAACTTCTCTTCCTACCACGGCGTACACGATACGTTCTGGGGGAACCATGCCGAGGCGCTCCGTAGCGACATTCCGAATTCGCTCAAGGGACGAGAGTGCAGCAACCTCGGCAGCAAGCTTCTCCCGTTGGGCCATGAGATCCTCAAGAAGGGCTCTTTTTTGAGCGACGAGAAAGCTTTTTTCAAGGACTAAAGCCTGCATACCGAGATACACGAGAGCAACGAGGAAAAGGCAAAAGAGCGCCCCTCCACAGAGCCATCGCATTCGCTTCATACTTTTTCCTCCCCAACAATTCTCTCTGCAGCTCGCAATCGGGCACTTCGTGCCCGGGGATTCCGCTGTACCTCTTCTTTTGAAGGTACAACAGGCTCCTTGGTGAGACTCTTCAGCAAAGGGCACTCCCGGAAGAACCGCTTGACCAAGCGGTCCTCAAGGGAGTGGTAACTGAGGATAACCACCCTGCCCCCCTCCTCAAGAAGGGTGGGGAGTTGTTCGAGGGCTCGCTGAAGCTCATCAAGCTCTCTGTTCACCGCAATTCGAAGCGCCATAAAGACTCGTGTCGCCGGATGAATTCTCCCCCGAGGAACAATCTGAGCGATGAGACGGGAAAGCTCCGTTGTGGTGGTAATGGGCTTTCTCCGACGATACTGCACGATAGCCCTGGCAATGCGACGGGCATACCGTTCTTCTCCAAAGCGAAAAAAGATATCGGCAAGCTCTCTCTCTGAGAGCCTATGGATAAGGTCGTAAGCTGTTTCACCGCTTGATGGGTCCATCCTCATGTCGAGAGGACCTTCTTTCAAAAAGCTAAACCCCCGCCGGCTCTCTTCAAGCTGCCACGAGGAAAACCCCAGGTCAAAAAGAACCCCCCGTACCCGCGCGATGCCAAAAGAGGCGAGGACATCCCGGAGTCTCGAAAATCGTTCCTGTACAAGGAGAACGCGAGGAGCAAAGGGAGCAAGAACTTTTCGGGCTGCCTCAATAGCCTCTCGGTCCCGGTCGATTCCCAGAAGGACTGAACTCGGACCCAAACGCTCAAGGATAGCCCTCGCATGTCCACCCCCTCCGACAGTGGCATCCACGTACACACCGTCACCCTGGAGGAGGAAGTGGCAAACCTCCTCCACCATAACCGGCTCATGGAAGAGCTGGGTCATATTCCTGTGTCCACGATACGCTCGCAGATTTCGGCAAACCGCTCTTCTGTGGTGCCGGTGTACTCCCTCCACAGCTCCTCGTCCCAGATTTCAACTCGCGTTCCCACACCTATGAGGACGACCCGTCTGTCAATGGCTGCGTACTCCCGTAGGTACGCAGGGAGAGAAATGCGACCCTGGCTGTCAGGGGTAACCACTGCAACGGTTGAGAGGAAAAGGCGAGCGAAATCCCGGGTTTCCTTGCGAGTCAAAGAAAGGGAGGTGATTTTCTCGTAGAGACTCTTCCAGGAACTTTCGGGGTACAGAAAGATGCACCGCTCTATTCCTCGGGAGAGGTAGAGAGTTCCTTGGAGTTCTTCTCGGAAGGCACTCGGAATGATGATGCGGCCTTTCTCGTCCACATTGTGGGAGTACTGCCCGACGAACACATCCCTCCCCCTTCCTCCACTTTGCTCCCCTTAGTGCCACTCTACTATATACCACAGGGGAGGGAAATTGAACAGGTGTTTTACACCACTATATCCCTTCCTCTATCACCAGAAAGGGCAAGAAGGAACTCGTCCCAGGAACATGAAGCCATTCGAAAGAGGGTCCTTCGTCGGCCAATTTCAGAAAGTGTATGGGCATCGGAGGAAGAGAGAAAACGGTACCCAGAGAGAGAGAATCGCTTTTGCACCTCATCAGGAGAAGCTCGAGGAGAAACTTCAAGGACTTCTACCGCAAGTCCCGGGGGAATAAAACCAAGCTGGGAAAAAACGCTGTACGCCCTCCTGTCAATATGGGCAAGAACGGGTATCCCCTGACAACGTCGCACTTCTTCCACGACTTCCTCAAGGGAAAGGGAAAGGGGAAGGGCAAGAAGGTTACTCTTCTTAGCAGCAATGTTACCTTCCTCATCTATAATCCACTCCTCTCCCCAGACCGCTTCATCCAGGGGAAAAGGAGGGAGAAATGCCTCCACGAGCTGGTTGAAATGCAAGAGGTCCTCGTAACTTGGGAAATAGGCGAGGAGATGAACCTCTTCTTTCGTTTCTACCTCGATGCCCGGGATAACCCAAATACCGAAACGTTCTCCAAGGTGGATTGTAAGAAGCACATTCTCACAGGCGTTGTGGTCAGTCACGGCGATAATATCAATTCCTTTCTCCAGTGCCTCAAGAACAATACAGTGTGGCAACATGTCCCGCTGAGCACACGGAGAAAGGACCGTGTGAATGTGGAGATCCGCCGTGAAATCCCTGCTACCCACGCCGTTTTTTTCCCGGCACTCCCAGAGCCGCTAAGCGGGAGACGGCCTCGAAAGCACTCAGGGGGGTTCGAAGAACCGTTATCCCCTCGTTCCGAGCACGGGCGAGAGTCTCTTCATCAACCTCATAGTTATTGACAACCACAACACAGGGAATGCCCACAAGAGTGGCCACTGCAATGACGTTTGGGTGGGACTGCACCGTAACCCACACACTTCCCTCCACCGCGTTCGCGATGCAGTCGCTGAGGAGATCCCCGCAGTATCCCCCCTGGATTTCCTCTTCCATGTTCCCAGGAGCCAGAACAGTGGCCTCAAGAGGTTGCACAAGGTCCCGAATTCGAACCGCCAATGTCCTCCCTCCTTTTACCGGACATAGTCTGGGGAACTTTGCTCGCCAGGGCGTAAATTTCCTTAGCCAGTTCAAGCATGTTGTCCCGAAGAAGGAACGGACAATCTATCTCTTCGGCCTTTCCCTGCACCACGTCCTCAGCCAGGGCCCTGCATGTTGGAGACCCACAGGCACCACAATCAAGACCCGGCAGACGTTCGAGAAGGTGCTCTATTCTCTGGTACTTCTCCATCGCTTTCTGAAAGTCCCGATCGAGCTTCATAACTTCCTTTGCCTCGTAAACCCTCTCACGGGCAAAGACGCCAGCTCTCCGCCACGTCTCCATTTCCTCTTCGCTCCAGGGACGGAAAACGCTGTACTTTTTCATGAGGTGGTTTACGTTGACTTTGGCGATGAAGGGATTTTGAACCGCCAGTACCCCTCCAACACATCCTCCCACACAGGCTTGAGCCTCACAGTACACGACGCCTTTCAGCTCCCCTACTTCAATCTTTTCAAAAACAGAGATGACGTTGTGAATGCCATCAACGGCCATGTACTCTCCCTCACCAAGGGATTCCTGCTCTCCTCCCGAGCGAGCCCAGCCAATGCCCTTGAACCCGGCAATCTGAAGGTCTGGAATATCCTCCACCAGGTGGAGCTCACTGACAAGACGGGCATAGATACTGGCCATGGAAATGGCTCCGTCGATCCGTCCCAATCCTTTGCCACTTTGGCGGGCTTCGGTAACCTTAGCCGGGCAAGGGGTGATGAAAAACACCCCTACCTCCTCCGGCCGGTACCCCTTTTTCAAAGCTCCAAGGCGGGCGATTTTTGCCGCTACACCAAGGGGTGAATCGAGGGGGAGGAGGTTATCAAGGAGGGAGGGAAATTTCACCTCCACAAGTCTTACCACTGCAGGACAGGCAGAGGAAATGACCGGAAGCACAAGGTCTCTCCGCTGCAGAAAGCGAACAATCTCCGCAGCGAGGATTTCTGCTCCCCGAGCGACCTCGAATACCTCGTTGAAACCAAGGCGTAGGAGTCCATTGAGGACCTTGCCCAGGGGAATCGTGAACTTGAACTGAGCATAGAAGGCCGGAGCAGGGAGAGCAATGGTGTAGCGGAATTCTTGAAGGGCCTCGAGGGAGTCTGTTTGGGCGTACTTCGCATGGTTCGGGCAGGTCCTTATGCACTCCCCGCAATCGGTACACCGTTCTTCGTCAATACGCGCTTTCCCACCCTTGACCCGAATGGCTTCCGTAGGGCAGCGCCGAATGCAGTGGGTGCAGCCTTTGCATTTCTCTTCATCCAGGAAAACCGAGTGAAAGACTTCCATTACTCCACCTTACGAAGGGTTAAGGAAGAAATCCATGATGACCTTCGTTCCTTCACCAACACGAGTATCAATCTCAAGGCGATCGGAGCACTTTTTCATGTTCGAGAGCCCATACCCTGCGCCAAACCCCATCTCCCGTATATGGGGAGGAGCTGTGGAATACCCTTCCTGGAAAGCAAGTTCAAGATCCGGAATTCCAGGACCCTCATCATCTACCTCTATGTGAACTCGGTTTGGAAAAATCCACGCCCGGAAAATTCCCCGCCAGGCATGAATGACAACATTCATCTCCGCCTCGTACGCAGCAATAACCACCCGTCGACTGAAAGGAGGTGGAAAACCAACTTGCTGGAGAATCCTTTTGAGTTCACTAGAAACATCTCCGGCGCTCTGGAAATCCCCTCCCGCAATTTTCCGCTCAAGCTCGATGAGGGGCCTCTCGTCGGTCATTCCACTTCGCTGCAACCCTTAAGTCCCCGCATGTAGAGCCTTCCGCACGCCTCATACATGGGGAGGCGGGTTGCCAAGAGAGGAATTTTTTTCATGACCGCCAACTCGACCGTTGCCGGTTCTGGACGTTTACCCCGTACAAAGACAACGCCGATGAGGTCACTCATTTCAGCGGTGCGAATTACCTGAGGATTCGTAAGGCCGGTGAGAAGAAGGGATTGCTCCTTGGTAAAGGCCAAAACGTCGCTCAAGAGATCGCTTCCACACGCCGACCTTGGTTCTCGATCGAGAAGGTCCTCGCACGCCAGAACCTCGGCTTCAAGAATCTCCTTGACCTCTCGTAGTGTCATATCCTTTCTCCTCTCACTTTCCCGCAAAGCACTCTATACCCTGAGAACGAAGCTTTGCCGCTGCTTTTTGAGCCTCTTCGAGGGAAGGAAACCCGTAAACCCGCACCCGGTACATCCCTGAAGCACGTTCAATGACTGCATTGTACCCAAAACGCCGGAGCGTATCCACCATGGCTTGGGCATTCTTTTCCTGGGAAAAGGCCCCTGCCTGGAGGAAAGCCCCCTTGCCCGAGGGTGGGGGAGTTTCAGCCCGCACCGTCTTTTGTGGTGTCGGTCTTTCGGGCTTTTCCTCCAACTGAGTGGGGGAAGGTACGGGGGTTACCTCCTGAAGGACAAAGGGAGAAGCCTCCGGAAACTCCTGAGCCCATTGCTCAAGAGGTGACACAGGAACAACCTCTTCTTTCTCCACAACCTCAATGAGGGGTGGGATTTCTCTCGCAAGAAGGAAGTCCACGTACCGATCGAGATCCCCTCGAGCAGTGAAAAAAGAGAAAACCACCACAATAGCTGCTCCGCAGAGCACCACAATGATTTCTACCGGGTCTCGGCGGCGGAAAAGCCTGCGAAACATCATTGGATACCCTCAAGGAGACACCTGAGACGATTCAGCTC
>JACIZN010000018.1:12739-21183 GCA_014359405.1 Candidatus Caldatribacterium sp. | reverse complement strand
CATTTTCCTAGCAGGGTTACAGGAAATCCCGCAGCATCTCTACGAGGCAGCACTCATAGATGGAGCTAACAGCTGGCAGTGTTTTTGGAAAATAACCCTGCCCCTCTTAAAAAGGGTTCTTCTGTTTGTAACCGTAGCCGATACGACCGCAAATTTCCTACTCTTCGTACCCATTTTTACTCTGACAAGAGGAGGTCCACAAATGTCCACAAATGTTTTGATGCATGAGGCTTACAGCAGAGCCTTTGTGTACTCGGATATGAATTCTGCCCTGACCGTAGTCACGTTTATTTTAGCTCTTCTTTTGGTGATAATAGGCATCCAATTCAAGCTGTTGGGGACGGGGGATTAGGTCCATGGTGAATAGGCTGACAAAGAGTGTTCTGCAAAGGGTTATTTTGTACTTTGTGTTGCTTATCTTCACTTGTTTCTCTCTGTTGCCCCTTGTTTGGGCTTTTTCCTCCTCGTTTAAGCCCTTGGAGTCGGTTATGAAAGACGTCACCAGTTTCAAGTTAAGAGCTTTTCTACCGGTACCGTTTACCTTGGAGGCTTATTCAGCTTTGTTTAAGGCTGGATTTGGTCGGTCGATCGTTACTACTGTCATCGTCGGTTTATCGACTTTGGCGCTGGGCATACTGGTTTGTTCCTTAGCAGCCTTTGCCTTTGCCAAGATAGATTTTCCTCTCAAGAACCTTCTCTTTGTGCTGGTTTTAATTTCCTTTATGGTTCCCTTTGAGGCAATTGCCATCCCGCTCTATTTGGTATCTGAAAAGCTTAGAATACTGAATACCCTGTATGCACTGATTCTTCCAGGATTAGCAAATGGGCTTGTTATCTTTCTCTTCCGTCAGTTTTTCGCCGGTATACCCAATGAGCTTTTGGAAGCTGCCTTCATCGATGGAGCCAGCTGGATAAAGATTTACTGGAAGATAGTTCTGCCTCTGTCAAAGCCTGCTCTGGTGAGTGCTGGTTTGCTTCTTTTCATCTTCCAGTGGGAGGCTTTCATGTGGCCACTGATAGCCATTCACGAGAAAAATTTGAGAGTCATTCAGGTTGCCCTGGCCTATATGAGAACTCAATATCTTGCCTACTGGAATCAAATATTCGCTGGTGTGGTGATAGGTGCTGTAGTACCACTCGCCCTCATATTTCCGCTCCAAAGTTACTATGTGAGAGCTATAACTTTGAGCGGTTTAAAGGAGTAGGTAATAATTTAGTTAACAGAGAGGAGGTTTATACCGATGAAGACTAAGGTGATCATAGATACCGACATAGGCGATGATGTCGACGATGCCCTGGCTATAGCCCTGGCTTTGTGCTCACCCGAGCTTGAAATCGTTGGTATTACAACCGTTTTCAGAAATACTACCTTGAGGGCAAAACTGGCTAAGAAGCTGGTGCAGGTTTTCGGCAGACCGGATATTCCTGTAGTCAAAGGAATTGAAAAACCCTTGATCAACGATTGGGATCGGACGCTTATCCCTCCCCAGACGAGAGCAGTCAAGGAGGAAATCCCGATTGACGAGGAAATTGGTGCAGTCGATTTTATCGTGGACAGAGTAATGAACTCCAGCGACCAGATAACCCTTATCACCATAGGCCCCCTGACCAATGTGGCAATTGCTTTGACCAAAGAGCCCAGGTTGAAGGAAAGAACCCGAATATGTATGATGGGTGGCATGTACTCTCAGGCATTCCCAGAATGGAACATCTACTGCGATCCTGAAGCAGCAAGGATAGTTTTTGATTCTGGAATACCTATAACAATGGTAGGTTTAGATGTCACCCTGCAGTGTAGGCTTAACAAGGCTGCACTCAATAGGATCTTCGAATCCGGTGACGAGAGAATGCGCTTCCTATCTGAAGTAATCAAAATATGGCAAGAGGGGGACGAGAACAGGTATCCGATACTCCACGATCCTCTGGCTGTGGCAGTTCTTATAGACCCGTCATTTGTGAAAATGAAAAAAATGAACATCAAAGTGGAAACAAGAGGAGAGTTGACTCGAGGGGTCACGGTGGTAACAGAGAATCCTTTTCAAGGATTCAGCGGTGAAGGATCTGTGAATGTCTGTGTGGATGTCGAAAGTGAGAGATTTGTGAGGTTTTTCTTGGAGAGGATATTGGCCCCTTGTTAAGGGGTATGGCCAGTTTTTCTTTGCAAACGGAGTTTGTTCTGAAAAAGTGCACGTTCCTTAAAGACTGCTGAGTAGTTTTGAAGGGGCACTATGCAGATTGGTCCGGTGCCCCAGATGTTTCTAAAGCCTTTCTTTGCAACTTCTGAACATCTCTATTCAGCCCTCACAAAGATTCAGTTAGTCGGGCTCTTAGTCCTCTTAGTTTGCGAGCTTTTGAGTCTGTGTAAGAAGTTCTTTAACCCAATCCTTTAGGCGCAGCATTTGCAAAAATCCCCCCTCTGGGGTATCCTTGTACCAACTCGCGCAAGGAGGAAGATATGGAGAAACGACTCTATCGTTCGCGAAAAGAGCGGATTCTTGGGGGAGTCTGCGGTGGCATTGCCGAGTACTTTGGTCTTGATCCGGCCTTGGTGCGTATTGTAGCGGTACTTCTCATCCTTGTTGGTGGAGGAGCCATCCTTGCGTACATCATTGCTTGGATTCTCATTCCTGAAGGACCAAAAGAGGAGATTCCGGAAGAAAGACCAGAGTCGCAGGAAGCCTCATCTTCTGGGGAGAGAAAGCCCTGGCAGGAGGCAGGTCGGCAACATATCCTTGCCTGGTTTTTAGTCATCATTGGAGCCCTGTGGCTTTCCCAGTACGTGGTTCCTCTTTGGGGTCCCTGGACTCCATGGGTCCGCAATGCTTTCTTGCCTATACTCCTCATTGCGGGTGGGGTTCTTCTCCTTGTGAGGAAATAGAGAGAGCTGGTACAATACAAGGAGGAAAGGTGGATACCTTTGTTCGTGAGAATCCTTGACCGCTATGTGGCCCGGGAAACAGCCGCAGGCATGTTCACCTGGGTCGGAGCAGTCACCATTGTCATGCTTGTGCAGACCCTCTTTGAGCTCATGGATTTCTTTGTAAATCAGAAAGTTCCTTTCCTCATCACCCTTGAAATTCTCCTCCTCTACATCCCGGCGCAGATGGTCATGACCTTTCCCATCTCAGGACTTCTTGCCGCAGAGCTCAATCTCGGGAGGCTCTGTCGGGATAGTGAGCTTGTGGCCATTGAGGCAAGTGGGGTGAGCATTCGACGTTTCCTTTTCCCCTACATCCTCTTTTCCTTTCTTGTCGCCTTTGGGTCCTTTCTCCTCAACGACCTTGTGGTTCCCGAGACGAACCACAAGGCCCAGAGCCTGGTGCGCTACTACGTGTACAAGAAAGCGCCTCCCAAAATCCAGCAGAACGTTTTCTTTCGGGATGCGGAGAATCGGTACTTCTACGTGAACGAGCTCGATGCCACGACCTGGGAGATGAAGAACGTCATCATTTACGAGCTTGGGAAAGGCCGGAAGTTTCCGGACGTCATCGTGAGCGAGAAAGCCCGCTGGGTGGAGGACCAGTGGATTCTTGAGAAGGGGGTGCTCCATCGCTATGGGGAAGATGGATACCTTGAGGAGGAAGTGGAATTTGAGACGATGCGAATCGATATGAAAGAAGAGCTCCAGGAGTTCTTTGAGAAGCAGCGGAGTCCTGAGGAAATGTCCTCGAGGGAGCTGCGAAAGCAGATTGCCATCCTCAAAGAGGCTGGAAGTGAAACCCAGAAGTTCGAGGTGGCGTACCACTTCAAGTTCTCTCTGCCCTTCTCAGCGGTAGTCTTCATGCTCATGGGGATGCCTCTTGGCGTGCAGAAGACAAGGGACACCAAGGCCTTGGGAGTCATCGTGACGGTTATTCTTGCCTTCGTGTACTACATGCTCCTTTCCATTTTCCGCTCCCTCGGTCGGGGGGATGTACTTGCTCCCTGGCTTGCTGCCTGGATGCCGAATTTCCTCTTCGGAGGCCTTGGGGCTTTTCTCTATGCGGTGGTGGATTGGCGGTGAAAAGGGTTTTCCTCTTTGTGGTTGCTCTCCTTCTCTTTGCAAATTTGTCCTGGGCGGGAGAGAGCCTCTTCGACAGGGCCCTGGCGGCAAAAAACTCTGGGAACTGGGAGGAGGCGCTTCAGCTCTTTGAGGACTGTATTGCTCAGGGTGAACGGGTTCTCGATGCCTTCTGGGAGGCAGGGTTCATCCTCCTCGATCGGGGGAAATACCGCAGGGCTTTTGAGCTCTCAGAGCGTGCCATTCCCGAATTCGAATCGTACCTCAGGGAGCATCCTGAGGACCATATGAGCTGGTTCCGGCTTGGGTACATCTTTGAGCTTCGGAGCAGTACCGGGTTCTTCAAAGAGTGGGAGAGGGCGAAAGAGTGCTTCGAGAAAGCCCTCGAATATTCCCCGAAAAATTCCTTTTACCTTCTCCATCTCGGGTACGTATTGTATAAAATGGGAAGAGGAGAAGAAGCAGAGGAAGTGTTTCGGGGAATCCTTGCAGAGCACCCTATGGATTTTGAAGTGCGCTACTGGCTTGCGGTAGTCCTTGAGTCCCAGGGGAAGTACAGGGAGGCGGTGGAGGAACTCCGCTTCCTCCAAGATCACGCTCCTCAGAACTTTAGCCGTATGAAGGAAGTGGAGAGGTTGCTCAAAAAGATTGAGAGGAAGGGGTAGATGTGCGAAAGAGAGTTCTTTCCTTTGCTCTTTTAATGACACTTTTTGGGTTCTGGATAGGTGGGTGTTTCGGAACCGGAGGAAGGGGCAATCTCACAGGAGAGGTATGGGATGTAAGAGGACCGGTGAGCGGGGTACTTGTGGAAGGAGGGGGGAAGAGCACTCTGACGGATAGCGATGGTCGATTCCTCCTTGAGGACTTACCCTCAGGAAAGCACTACATCTTTTTCTCCCATCCTGAGTACACTGGAGTCGTGGTTCAGGCGGAAGTAGTCGAAAAGGAGACCCGTTCCATCAATGCTGAAGGGAGGGTAGTTCTTCCGGAACGTACCGAAGAGAATCTGAAGGAGTACCTTTTTACTCTCTATGGGCTCGGTTTCTACGAACGGGTCATTCAGGAGGCTGAGGATTTCCTCCTCTCCTATCCCCAAAGTAGCTATTACGCTTCGGTTGCGTTCCTGAAAGGAGCCTCGCTCTTTTTCCTCAAGAAGTACCAGGAGGCGATTCCGGTTTTGGGAGAGGTTGTGCAGTTCCCAAACGAACCCTTTGCCGATGACGCCCAGTACCTGCTCGCGAAGTCTTTCGGCGAGGGTCTTCGAGATTACGCCCGAGCTATTCTCGAGTACCAGAAGCTCATCGATGCCTACCCGGAGAGTGAGTTCGTGGGGAACGCCTGGTACGAAATGGGGGATTGTTACTACATCCTTGGGGCCTTCCGGGATGCCCTCTCGGCGTACGAGAAAGCGCAGGAGTTCGGAGGCGAGGTGGCCCAGAAAGCGCTGTACTCCATGGCCCATTGCCTTTACCGGATGGAATTCTACAACCGTGCGGCAGCAAAATTCTTGGAGTACGTAGCTCAGTACCCGAATACAGACCTTTCCGATGACGCCCAGTACTTTGCGGGAGCAGCGTTCTACAAGGCGCAACGTTTTGCCGAGGCCCTTCAGGCCTTTGAGGATTGCGTTCGTCTCTACCCTAATGGTCAGTGGTACAACGGTATCCTCATTGCTCCGGCAGCCCTCTTCCATAAAGGTCTCTGCCTTGAGAAGCTCGGTCGCTACGTGGAGGCGTACAACACGTACCTTGAGATCATCCGAAAGTATCCCGGGGCAAAGTGGGCCGATGGCTCATCCCTCATTAAGAATGTCCAGTTCCGGATTGACTGGTTGCGGCAGTACGTTCTGTGAACCCTATGTGGGAGCAAAGCGATAAGGAAATCGTTCAGGAAATCCTGAACGGCAACGAGGATCTCTTTGCCATCCTTGTTGCTCGGTACGAGAAGCCCATTTTCAACTACGTCTACGGAATGGTACGGCAGCGTCAGGACGCCGAAGATCTCACCCAGGAAGCCTTTGTGAAAGCTTTCTTTGCCCTCAAAACGTACAAGGACTCTTTTGAGTTCTCCACCTGGATGTACCGCATTGCCCGCAACGTCTGCCTCGATTACTTCCGAAGACAGAAAATCCGCTCCTTTTTCTCCCTTAATACCCCGGTGGGCGAGGAAGAAGAGGATGAGCTGGGGGACTTTTTGCCCTCTGGGAAAGATCCCGAAGAAGGAGTCCTTGAGGAGGAACTCCTTGAGGAAGTGGCTCAGGCAGTAGGAAAGCTCCCTCTGAAGTTTCGAGAGGTCATTGTTCTCCGATACGTTGAAGAACTCCCCTACGAGGAAATCGCTCGGATTCTCGATGTTCCGGTTGGTACGGTGAAAACGTACCTCCATCGGGCAAAAGCAAAGCTTCGGGAAATTCTGGGGAGGGATTTTTCGTGAAACTTCGGATTTCTCCTCAGCGTATATACAGGTAGGTGGAGAGAAGTGGAGCGTAAGGACAAACTCGATTGTTACCTTGAGCGACTACCAAAAGTTGCAGTACCGCAATCCTTTGCCCCGGCGGTCATGGCCCGAATCCGGGAAAGGCAGCGCCCTTCGTACCGGCGTTACAAGCGATGGGTTGTAGCCTTGGGGGCGGCAGTACTTTTTGTCCTTATGCTCACGACGAATCTCCCCCTTACACCACGCCTTGAACTTTTCGGATACCGTACTGTAAAACTCGTTTTCTGCAGCACCGTTCGGAATCCCAAAACCGTTGCGGTGGCAGGAGACTTCTCCGACTGGGAAACTATCCCTATGGAGCGGGTTGATGAGAACTGCTACGCCCTTACCCTGCGTCTTCGTCCCGGGAAGTACGAGTACGGCTTTGTTGTTGATGGGAAGTGGTTGCCTGATCCCTTCTCTCCCCGGGCTGTGGCCGATGGATTTGGCGGGGTGAATTCAATTCTCGTTGTCGATGGCGATACAGAGTGAAGCGGATTTTTCTTGCCTTTCTTGTTCTCTTTCTCCTTCCCTCGGTTCTTTGGGCTTCGGATGAGGTTTCCCGCCTCATTGAGCGTTCTCCGTACCCTGAGGAGAGTAAGGCATACCTCCTTCAGGAAGCCTCCAAGATTTTCTCCGAGGCTTCGGGTATTCCCGACAAACTCCTCCTCAAGAAGCTTCGGGAGGGCATCGCAAAAGGCGTTCCTCCGGAGAGTCTCGTCGAAGCCCTGAGGAAACGTAAAGAAGCCCTCCAGGAGGCAAAAAAACTCCTCGAAGAGACGGGAATTCGAGAAAAGGAAACACTTCTTGAAGACCTGGCAATGTCCCTTGAGCTCTCCGTACCGCCCCAGGTGCTCCGGGAAATTCTTGGGAGAGTGGCTTCGAATCCGAAAGTTGCTGAACGCTTCGTGGACACCGTGGCGATGTTCCTTGAAGTGGGTGTTCCACCGGATAAGGCGAGTGCGGTACTTGAGGGGGTTCTCAAGCGGGATCTCGGGGTGCGGGAGGTTCGAAAAGTTGCCGAGCTTCTTGAGAGAGCTCGCCGGGAGGGTATAGAGGTGGATAGAGTTGCAAGTTGCCTTCAGGACGCTTTAGAGAAACACGAAAATTTCGCCCTTGTGGAAGTAGAGCTCCAGAACTTTATTGCTGCCAATAAACCACGCCCTGCTCTTCGTTCCGGACAGGGCGTGGTTGCTCCACCGCCTGGGATTTCTTCAGGAGGGACACCAATGGAAGAGGGTGGGACGCCTCTTGAGCATCAACCCTCTTCGGCCCATCCGCCGACACAGGAAGGCGGAATGCCTCTTGAATGATACCCTACACCAGGGAAGCCACGAGATCTCCAACCTCTTGGGTTGTGAGTCCCATTTTCCCTGCGCTCATGCTTTTGATTTTGCCACTCTGAAGCGCCTGAATAACGGCGTTTTCCACTCTTGAGGCTGCTTCGTGTTCTCCAATGGTGTCAAGGAGCATCTGCATTGCAAGAATCGCCGCCAGAGGGTTGATGACGTTCATTCCCGTGTACTTCGGTGCCGAACCACCAATGGGCTCGAACATCGAGACTCCCTGAGGATTAATATTCCCTCCTGCTGCAATACCCATGCCACCTTGAATCATGGCGCCAAGGTCGGTAATGATGTCCCCGAACATGTTGTCCGTGACGATGACGTCGAACCATTCGGGGTTTTTCACCATCCACATTGTGGTGGCATCGACATGGGCATAGTCGGTTTGAATGTCCGGGTACTCCCGGGCAACCTCGTAGAAAACCCGTTCCCAGAGATCAAAAGCGTAGGTCAGGACATTGGTTTTCCCACAGAGGGTCACCTTTTTCTTCTTGTTCCGCTTCCTTGCGTACTCGAAGGCAAAGCGGATGCACCGCTCTATTCCTTTTCTTGTGTTAATGGAGACCTGTATGGCAACTTCGTCCGGGGTTCCTTTTCGGAGGAATCCTCCCGCTCCGACATAG
>JACIZN010000018.1:0-12729 GCA_014359405.1 Candidatus Caldatribacterium sp. | reverse complement strand
GCCCTTCGGTATTTTCCCGGACTACCACAAAGTCGATATCCTCAGGACCCTTATCTTTGATAGGGGTCCAGACCCCGGGGTAGAGTTTCACCGGGCGAAGGTTTATGTACTGATCGAGGCCGAAGCGGATTTTGAGGAGAATTCCCTGCTCGAGAATCCCTGGCTTCACGTCAGGATGCCCTATGGCCCCAAGGTAAATAGCATCGAGCTTTTTGAACTCCTCAAGGGCTGAGTCCGGCAGGGTCTCCCCGGTCTTTTTGTAGTGCTCACCCCCAAAGGGGTACACAATGGTCTCGTAGGAGAATCCGACTTTCTTTGCCACCGCTTCGAGGACCTTGAGTCCTTCCCGTACAACTTCTGGACCCGTTCCATCGCCGGGAATAACACCTATTTTGTACGTTTTCTTCATGTTTCTTCCTCCCTTCTTGGTACACTATTATACGGAATTCTCAAAGGAGGTGGAGGGGATGGAGCGGAAAGTTGGCAACGTCACCATTGAGTGCGTACAGGGTGATATCACAAAACAGGTCGGATTTGACGCCATTGTGAATGCCGCAAACGCCGAGCTTCGTCCGGGTGGGGGAGTGGCGGGAGCTATTCATCGAGCCGCGGGGCCGGGACTTGCCGAAGAATGTCGTCCCCTTGCCCCTATTCGCCCGGGTCAGGCGGTTATTACCGGGGGACATCGGCTCCCGAACCGCTACGTCATCCACTGCCTTGGTCCGAGGTATGGCATCGACGAACCATCGGCAGAACTTTTGGCTTCATGCTACCGCAATGCCCTCCGTCTTGCGGAGGAGCACGGGATATCTTCCATAGCTTTCCCGGCCATCTCAACCGGAGTCTTTGGATACCCGATGCGGGAGGCAGCTGAAGTGGCACTTCGGACCGTGCTTGAGATGGCTCCGGAGCTCAAATCCGTCAGGGTTATCCGTTTCGTTCTCTGGGATGAAGAAGCGCTTCGCATTCACGAAGAGACTCTTGCGCGACTCACGGAGAAAGGTTCCAGTTGACAGACCATTCTCTCCCTGATATAGTTTTCCTCTGATGGAGTTGGGGGGAGCGTTGTGTACTTTCAGGATATAATTCTTGCCCTGAGCGACTACTGGAAGCGGCAAGGATGTATTATTGCGCAGCCGTACGATGTTGAAGTTGGTGCCGGGACGATGAACCCGGCAACATTCCTGCGGGTTCTTGGTCCAGAACCCTGGAGAGTTGCCTACTGTGAACCTTCTCGTCGCCCCACCGATGGTCGGTACGGAGAGAATCCAAATCGCCTCTACGAGCACTACCAGTTCCAGGTTATCATCAAGCCCTCTCCTTGCGATATCCAGGATCTCTACCTTGAGAGCCTCTATGCCCTTGGTATCGACCCAAAAGAACACGATATTCGCTTTGTGGAGGACAACTGGGAGTCGCCAACCCTTGGAGCATGGGGGCTTGGCTGGGAAGTTTGGCTCGATGGCATGGAAATCACTCAGTTTACGTACTTCCAGCAGGCAGGAGGTATAGACCTTCGACCGGTTTCGGTAGAAATCACCTATGGTCTTGAGCGTATCGCTATGTACCTGCAAGAGAAGGAGAACGTTTTTGAAGTCCAGTGGAGCGAGTACCTCACCTATGGGGATATCCGGCTTCAAGAGGAGCGGGAACACTCGGTGTACAGTTTTGAGGAGAGCGATCTTGAAACCCTCTTTACCCTCTTTGCGCTCTACGAAAAGGAAGCCCAGCGCCTTTTAGAGCGTGGACTTGTGCTTCCAGCTTATGACTACGTCCTCAAGTGTTCCCATACCTTCAATCTCCTTGACGCCCGGGGAGGCATCAGTGTCCTTGAGCGGAGCCAGTACATGGGAAGGGTACGGCAGCTCGCCAACGCTTGCGCGAAACTCTACCTTAAGCAGCGGGAAGCCTTAGGGTTCCCCTGGTGCCAGAAGGTGGCGGTGGCGGTCCCCAATGGATAAGAAGGATTTCCTTTTTGAAATCGGGGTTGAGGAACTTCCGACAAGCCTCATTCGGGAAATTTTCGCTGAAGTTCAGGACAAGTTCACGGAGGTACTGGCACGGTTCCGCATTCCCTACGAGGACTTCCGGATTCTTGGTACCCCTCGGCGCATTGCCCTTTACGTTCGGGGGATGGGGCTTTTCCAGGAACCTGTGGTGCGAGAGATCAAAGGTCCGGCAAAGAAGGTCGGCATGGATGAGGCAGGGAACCTTTTGCCTCCGGCTATGGCCTTTGCCAAAGCCCAGGGCATTGCTCCTGAGGACCTCTTCGTTCGAGAGACTGAGAAAGGTACTTACATTTTCGGTCGGAAATTTGAACCTGGAAAATCGGTGAGAGAAGTCCTTCCTGAGGCCCTTTCTCTCTTTATGCATTCCCTTGATTTCTCCCGCTCCATGCTCTGGGGCGAGGGAGATTTCCGTTTCGTCCGCCCTATCCGCTGGCTCGTTGCCCTTCTTGGGGAAGAGGAGATCCCCTTCTCTATCGCAGGGGTTTCCGCTTCCCGCTTGAGCCGTGGGCACCGTTTCCTTACCCCTTCTTCCCTTCCCATACCCTGCGCCGAAGAGTACGAAAGGGTTCTCGAGGAGGCAAGGGTCATCGTTGATCCCTTGAAGCGGCGGGAGCGCATCGTTGAGGTTTTGTCCCTGCGCTCTCAGGAGATTGGAGTGTACTGGCTCCGGGACGAGGAACTTCTTGAGGAAGTGAATTTCCTTGTGGAGTATCCCGACGTCCTGGTGGGGAGATTCGATGAGAAGTACCTCGCTCTTCCTTCGAAGCTTTTGATCACGGTCATGAAACACCACCAGCGGTACTTTGCCGCCTGTGATGGAGATGGGAACCTCAGGCCCTTCTTCTTCGTCGTTGTGAATCGACCTTGTGACGGGGCGGAGAAAATCGTTCGGGGCAACGAGCGAGTGCTGCGTGCCCGTTTAGAGGACGCGCTCTTTTTCTTTGAGGAGGATAAGAAGCGGAAGATCGAGGATTGGGTTATGGATCTCCGGGGAGTGGTCTTCCAGGAAGATTTGGGGAGCATGTACGAGAAGACCGAGCGCCTTGTGGAACTCGTGACCTATCTCGGTGAGGTTCTCAAACGGAGTGAGGCTGAAATTGCCCTCTTGCGACGGGCGGCGTTCCTCTCAAAAGCCGACCTTGTCTCTTCCATGGTCCGGGAGTTTCCGGAACTCCAGGGGTACATGGGGAGAGTGTACGCCCTCCTTTCAGGGGAACGAGAGGAAGTCGCTCTGGCGATTGAGGAGAGTTACCTCCCTTCTCCGGAAACGACCTTTGGGAGCATTCTCTCCCTTGCGGATAAGATGGACACCATTGTTTCGAGTTTTGCCCTGGGGCGGATTCCCACGGGTTCTCAGGACCCCCTAGGATTGCGCCGCCTCGCCCAGAGCATCGTGGATATCCTTCTCCTCCACAGATGGTACTGTCCTCTACCGGCTTGGATTGCGAAAAACCTTGAGCTTCTCGAAAGCCAGGGCTTCACACCACGTATTGAGAAACCAGAGGAAGAGGTTCAGCGTTTTCTCTTGGGGCGGTTGCGGTCCCTCCTTCTTGAGGGTGGCAAGCACTATTCGGTGATTCAGGCGGTCTTTGCGGCAGAGCCTTATGACCTTTACGATGTGGCGCAACGCGTGGAATTCCTGAATGAGCTCTTCACGAAAGAGCGGGAGTTCCTTTCTGAAGTGGTTACAGGATTCACCAGAGCCTACAATATCTCCCGGGACTTCGAGGGCTTGGAGGTAGAGGAATCGCTCCTTTTGGAAGAAGCTGAGAAGGCTCTGTACCAGAAGCTCTTGGATGTTGAAGAGGGCATTCGAGGAGCCCTTGCCCGGGGAGAGTACCGAAAGGCTTTTGACCTCTTTTCTGAGCTTCTCCCGTTCTTGAACCGATTCTTTGACAAAGTCCTGGTGATGTGTGAGGATGACCGTCTTCGGACGAACCGCCTGGGTCTTATGAAACGGATTGTCCATCTCTTTTCGAGATTCGCCAACCTCTCGCTCATTGTGATTGAGGAGGGCGTAAAGAGTGCTTGAGTTTGAGAACCAGGAAGCCCAGGGAACAAGTGACGATTTCAACATTTTTGTGATTTCTGATGGCACGGGAAAGACTGCATTTTCCGTTGTCCAGGCGGCGCTCCTGCAGTTTGAGCTTCCCCGCGTTAACGTTCTCCGCTTCACTCACGTGCGGAGCGAAGAGGAGATCTACAACATTATGGACATGGTGCGGGTTGGCAAGGACATCGTGGTGTACACGGTGGTGAATGAGGACCTTGCCCGGGTTCTTCGGGCTGAGGCTGCAAACCGGAGCGTCATTGCCCTTGATATTCTTGGGCCTATTGTTGAGGCTCTCAAGAGGGTGAGTCTTCGTAAACCCCGGGGAATTCCCGGGATTCTCCAGCGTGAGGAGAGCGTGGCAGAATACCTTGAAGCCATTGAGTACGCCATGGAGAAGAGCACCGGGTTCAGCGTTTCGAATCTCGATCAGGCTGATGTGGTCCTTCTCACCGTCTGGTACCCCCATCGGGATGAATGCATCTTGCGTCTTGCGGAAAAGGGTGTAAAATGCGGGTACATCATGCTTGACCCAAGCCTTCCCCTTCCGGTAAACTTTGAAGAAGTGGTGGGGAAGGGAGCAAAACCCCTAATCGTGGGTATCGACATGGACCCCCAGTACTTGAGTGAACTCCGCCTTGAACGAATCCGAGCTTTAGGATTGCATTGCCTTGTGGAGAAGGCGAGTCCCGAGCGGGTGGAGGAAGAACTCGCCTTTGCCCGATCGGTGTATGAGCGTCTTTCCTGTCCGGTTATTGACATTACCCGTCTTTCGGTTCACGACGTGGTGGGAAAGATTTTTGAACAAATCAAAAAGAAAAGGGAGGAACAGGCATGAAGAAGTACGTCTACTTCTTTGGTGAAGGGGACGCTTCGATGAAGCTGCTCCTCGGAGGTAAGGGAGCAAACCTTGCGGAAATGACCCGCATCGGACTCCCCGTACCTCCTGGCTTCACCATCACGACGGAAGCGTGTTCGCACTTCTACAAGAACAACCAGACCTGGCCAGAGGGACTCGAGGAAGAGGTGAAAAGGAGCCTGAAGACCCTTGAGGAGAAAACCGGGAAGAAGTTCGGTGACCCCAACAATCCTCTCCTTGTTTCCGTCCGGTCTGGCGCTCCCGCATCCATGCCCGGAATGATGGACACCATCTTGAACCTTGGACTCAACGATGAAGTGGTCAAAGGTCTTGCTCGTCTCACCTCCAATGAGCGCTTCGCCTACGACTGCTACCGCCGCTTCATTCAGATGTTTGGAAATGTTGTCATGGGTGTGGACCACTCAAAGTTTGAGGCTATTCTCGACGAGGTCAAAGAGGAAGTGGGGGCAAAGCTCGATACTGAACTCGATGCCGAGGCCCTGAAGAAAGTCGTTGAGAAGTACAAGAAGCTCTACAAGGAGAGCACCGGTGAGGACTTCCCCCAGGAACCCTGGGAGCAGCTCCGCCGGGCAATTAACGCGGTGTTCCTCTCCTGGAACAACAAGCGTGCCATCACCTACCGGAAGATCCACAACATCCCCGAGGACTGGGGAACAGCAGTCAACGTCCAGATGATGGTCTTCGGGAACATGGGCTTTGACTCCGGAACAGGTGTCGGCTTTACCCGGAACCCCTCGACCGGAGAGAAGGAGTACTACGGTGAGTACCTCCTGAACGCCCAGGGCGAGGACGTCGTTGCAGGTATCCGAACTCCAAAGCCCATCAAAGAGATGGAGAAGGAGCTTCCACAGGCCTTTGAGGAGCTCAAGAAGGTCTACGAGATTCTCGAAAAGCACTACAAGGACATGCAGGACTTTGAGTTCACCATTGAGCGAGGAAAGCTCTACCTCCTCCAGACCCGGACTGGAAAGCGGACAGCCCAGGCAGCGATTAAGATTGCAGTGGACATGGTCAAAGAGGGGCTCATTGATGAGAAAACTGCGGTGAAACGCGTTGAGCCGAACCAGATTAATCAACTCCTCCATCCCCAGATCGACCGGAGCCAGCCCCTTCGGGTCCTTGCGAAAGGGCTTCCTGCTTCTCCTGGTGCTGCCTCGGGGAAGGTCGTCTTTGACGCTGATGAGGCGGAAAAGCTCGGCAATGCTGGAGAGAAGGTCATCCTTGTCCGTCCGGAGACCACTCCCGATGACATTCACGGTGTCGTGGCTGCTCAGGGTGTTCTCACAAGCCGCGGTGGAATGACGAGCCACGCCGCCGTTGTTGCCCGAGGCATGGGTAAGCCTTGCGTTGCCGGATGCGAAGCCATCAAGATTGACCTTGACAAGAAGGAGTTTACCGTTGGGGATGTCGTGGTTAAAGAGGGTGACTACATCACCATTGACGGGAGCACCGGCGAGGTTATCCTTGGGCAGGTTCGAACGATTCCACCCCAGCTTTCCGAGGAGTTCAAGATTCTCCTCTCCTGGGCTGATAAGTTCCGTAAACTCGGTGTCCGGGCAAATGCTGATACTCCTGCCGATGCCAAGAAGGCACTGGAGTTCGGTGCTGAGGGTATCGGGCTTTGCCGGACCGAGCACATGTTCATGGCACCGGACCGTCTCCCATGGGTCCAGAAGATGATCATGGCTCAGACCCTTGAGGAGCGGAAAGAGGCTCTTGCCAAGATCGAGCCCATGCAGAAAGGTGACTTCAAGGAAATCTTCCGCGTCATGGAGGGTAAGCCCGTAACCATCCGGCTCATCGACCCACCACTCCATGAGTTCTTGCCGAAACTTGAGGACCTCCTCGTTGAGGTTGCGACTCTCCGGGCAAAGGGCGTTACCGGCCCAGAGCTTGAGGAAAAGGAGAAGCTCTTGAAGATTGTCCGCAACCTCCATGAGGCAAACCCCATGATGGGTCTTCGGGGATGCCGCCTTGGGATTCTCTACCCAGAGATCGTCGAGATGCAGGTTCGAGCAATCATGGAAGCAGCTTGTGAGCTCACCAAAGAAGGCGTTAAGGTCATTCCTGAAATCATGATTCCTCTTGTGGGCCACAAGAACGAGATCAAGGTTCTCAAGGAAAAGCTCGATGAGGTTGCCCAGGCGGTTCTCAAAGAGCAAGGTGTTCAGGTGAACTACAGCTTCGGAACGATGATTGAAGTCCCGCGGGCAGCACTTGTGGCCGACCAGATTGCCGAGTATGCCGAGTTCTTCTCCTTTGGTACGAACGACCTCACCCAGATGACCTTTGGCTACAGCCGGGACGATGCTGAAGGGAAATTCCTCTTCTTCTATGAGGAGAATGGCATCCTTCCCGAGGATCCATTCCAGGTACTCGACCAGGAAGGCGTGGGGCAACTCATGCAGATGGCCGTCGAAAAGGGCCGCAAGACTCGCCCGAACCTCAAGTGCGGTATCTGTGGTGAGCACGGCGGTGAGCCGAAGTCTGTGGCTTTCTGCCACAGGATTGGCCTGAACTACGTGAGCTGCTCGCCGTTCCGGGTGCCCATTGCCCGTCTTGCTGCAGCTCACGCAGCCTTGGAGGACGTCGAAAAGGACGCCAAATTCAATCTGTGAGGAGAGGAGGCGAGGGGTAACCCTCGCCTCTTTTTGGCGATATGGTGGATATCGGGAGCATCAAGCGTTTCTTGGAGGAAAAGGAGAGAGAATTTCTCTCTCCTTTTGCCGCTTTGAGCACCAAAAGCCGAGGGCGAGAAAAGCCTGAAGAGGAGTGCGAGCTCAGGACCTGCTTCCAGCGGGATCGGGACCGCATTCTCCACAGTAAGGCTTTTCGCCGCTTGAAGCACAAAAGCCAGGTTTTCCTGAGCCCCGAGGGCGACCACTACCGGACTCGTCTCACCCATACCCTTGAGGTTTCCCAGATTGCCCGAACTGTTGCCCGGGCCCTGCGCCTTAATGAGGACCTTGTGGAGGCCATAAGCCTTGGGCACGATCTCGGGCACACCCCTTTCGGTCATGCGGGCGAGGAAGCCCTCAACGAGATTCATCCTCAGGGGTTCCGGCACAACGAGCAGAGCCTGCGGGTGGTGGACAAACTCGAGCGGGACGGGGAGGGTCTGAACCTCACCTGGGAAGTACGGGATGGGATTGTGAAGCATTCAAAGACCCGTGCCATGTGCCTTTTGGCAGAACCCCAGGACCTCCCTGCAACCCTTGAGGGACAGGTGGTACGCTGGGCCGACGTCATTGCCTATGTAAACCACGACATCGATGATGCCCTTCGAGCTCGGGTCATTCGCTTTGAGGAGCTTCCCGAAAAAGCCATAGCAGTTCTTGGGGCAACGCACCGGGAACGAATCAACACCATGGTCCGGGACATCATCGTAGAGAGTTTCGATCGGCCGGAAATCCGTATGAGTGAGCCGGTCCGGGAAGCCACCGAGACTCTTCGGAATTTTCTCTTTGAGCGGGTGTACTTTGGTCCTGAGCAGTGGCAGGAACGGGAGAAAGCGAAACGCCTTGTGAAGCACCTCTATGAGTTCTTCTTCGAACACCCCGAGGTTCTTGCTGAGGAGTACGCTTTCGCCAGGGAAGGGAAGGAAAACCTGGGAACGGTGATTTGCGACTTCATCTCGGGAATGACGGATCGGTACGCCCTGTACATGTATCGGAAATACTTCATCCCTTCATCGTGGCCTCAAGAGGGATGGAAAATTCGCTAAGGGAGGTGTACGTGCATGGGAGCCGTTGTGTACTTTGCGCCTGTTGCCGGTCTCATTGCGGTACTCTTTGCGGCCACTCTCGTTCGGCGGATCAACTCCTACAGCCCCGGGAATGAGAAAATGCGGGAGATTTCCCAGGCTGTTCAGGAAGGCGCCATGGCCTTCTTGAAGCGGGAGTACAGTTTCCTTGTGGTCTTCATTGCCGTGATGTTTGTGGTTTTGGGTTTTGCCCGTGGCTGGGTCACGGCGGGATGCTTTGTTGTTGGAGCGTTCTGTTCAATTCTTGCAGGATTCGTGGGTATGCGTATCGCCACGCGGAGCAATGCCCGCACAACCCAGGCGGCGACCCAGGGAGCCAATCCCGCCCTGCGGGTGGCATTCTCGGCTGGTGCAGTCATGGGCATGTGCGTTGTCGGCTTTGGGCTCTTGGGTCTTGGCATTCTCTACGCCATCATCCGTGACGCCCAAATCATCAACGGCTTTGCCCTTGGCGCAAGCTCTGTGGCGCTCTTTGCCCGTGTGGGGGGAGGAATCTACACGAAGGCTGCCGATGTGGGCGCAGACCTTGTGGGTAAGGTGGAAGCGGGGATTCCCGAAGATGACCCCCGGAATCCCGCGGTGATTGCCGACAACGTGGGGGATAACGTCGGTGACGTTGCAGGGATGGGAGCAGACCTCTTCGAATCGTACGTCGGATCCATCATTGCTGCAATGATTCTCGGGACGGCTCTTGCCCAGAACGTTGCCGGAATCCTCTATCCCCTCCTTGTTGCCGGCCTTGGGGTCATTGCCTCCATCATTGGGACCTTCTTCGTGAGCGCAAAAGATGAGAAAGGCCTTGCCGCAGCCCTCAACCGGGGTACGTACGTAAGTGGCGTTCTCGTTGTCATTTTCAGCCTCATCGCTTCTCTCCTTCTCTTCCGGGGACTTGGTCCTTTTGTGGCAACGGTAGCAGGACTTGTCGCTGGTGTGGCCATTGGACTTCTCTCGGAGTACTACACCTCGAGTGAGTTCAAGCCCACTCAGGAGCTTGCCAAGGCTTCCCAAACAGGTGCGGCAACGACCATTATCAACGGTCTTGCTCTCGGTATGGAGAGTGCCGTTTTGCCTCTCCTTGTCATTTGCGGAGCGATTCTCGTCGCGTACTGGGCTGCAGGAATGTACGGTGTGGCCATTGCCGGTCTTGGGATGCTCTCCATCACCGGCATCATCGTTTCCGTTGATGCCTATGGACCGGTGGCGGATAACGCTGGAGGCATTGCGGAGATGGCTGGCCTTGGTCCCGAGGTGCGGAAAATCACCGATTCCTTGGATGCCCTTGGGAACACCACCGCTGCTATCGGTAAAGGTTTTGCCATTGGGTCTGCAGCCCTCACCGCCATGGGACTCTTTGCCGCTTATGGGCAAGCCGTAGGGCTCAAGGCTATTGACCTCATTCATCCCCACACCGTTGTGGGACTTTTTGTGGGTGGCATGATGCCCTTCCTCTTCTCCGCTTTGACCATGAAGGCAGTTGGTCGGGCAGCCTTCAACATGGTTGAAGAGGTCCGCCGGCAGTTCCGGGAAATCAAAGGGCTCATGGAAGGGAAGGCGCGTCCGGATTATGCTCGGTGCGTGGACATCAGTACCCGAGGAGCTCTGTCCCGGATGATTCTCCCCGGAGTTCTTGCGGTTGTGGTGCCCCTTGCGGTGGGGCTTCTCCTTGGGCGGGAGGCTCTGGGAGGACTTCTTGCCGGCGCCATCATTAGCGGCCTTATGCTCGCCATTATGATGGCCAATGCCGGTGGAGCTTGGGACAATGCGAAGAAGTACATTGAAGCCGGGAACCTCGGTGGCAAGGGGACTCCAACTCATGCTGCAGCGGTTGTCGGAGATACGGTTGGGGACCCGTTCAAGGATACTGCCGGTCCTTCGCTCAACATCCTCATCAAGCTCATGTCGATTGTGGCACTCGTTTTTGCTCCTCTCTTCATGCGGTAGTCCTCTTCCTGTGGGACCCAAAAGGGTCCCACAGGTTCCTTCGAGGGTGAGAACGTGTTCATTCCCGAAGAGTACCTTGAGGAGATCAAGGCTCGCACGGATATCGTGGAGCTCATCTCCCAGTACGTGGATTTAAAACCTTCGGGCCGCAACTTTCGGGCGCTGTGTCCGTTCCACGAGGAGAAGACGCCCTCTTTTACCGTTTCACCGGAAAAGGGTATCTTTCACTGCTTTGGATGCGGGGCTGGAGGGAACATCTTCACCTTTGTCATGCGTATGGAGCGCCTGACCTTTCCCGAGGCGGTGGCTTTCCTTGCCCGGAGGTGTGGACTGGAGCCTCCTCCTTCTTTCCAGAGAGAAAAGACTTCCCTCGGGGAACGGGAGAGACTTGCAAAACTCCTTGAGATGGCAAATCGTTACTACCGGATGTGCCTTGAAAGCGAGAAAAGCGACGAAGTCCTCGGGGCTCGAGAGTACCTCCTCAAGAGGCGGGGGCTTCGAGAGGAAACCCTTCGGACCTTTTCCCTTGGGTTCTCCCCGTCCCCGGGGAAAGGAAGTATCGCCTTCCTCTTGAAGGAGGGGTTCTCCGGGCAGGAGATTCTCCGTGCCGGAGTCGGCGTGGTCACGCGGCGTGGAGAGCTCCTTGATCGTTTCCGGGGGAGGATTACCTTTGCCCTCCACGATGCTCAGGGGAGAGTCATAGGGTTTGCAGGACGAATCCTTGGAGAGGGGGAACCAAAGTACGTCAACAGTCCTGAGTCGCCACTTTTCACCAAAGGACATCACCTCTACGGCCTTTTTGCGGGGAAGGACGCGATTGTCAAGAACCGCTTTGCCATCCTCGTTGAGGGGTACATGGATTGCATTGCCCTCTTTGAGCATGGAATTGCAAACTGTGTCGCCTCCATGGGAACGTCCCTCACCCGAGAGCAGGCGGGGCTCCTCAAAAGGTACACCGATCGAGTTATCCTCTGCTACGATGCAGACCAGGCAGGGCAGATGGCTACTGCCCGGAGTATGGCGATTCTCTACGAGCGAGGACTACGGGTTGACATCGTCGCCCTTCCTTCTCCCTATGATCCGGATAGCTTTCTCCGGGAGAGAGGAAGAGAAGCTTTCCTCGCCCTCCTTGAAAAATCTGTATCATTTTTTGAGTACTCCCTGGAATTATTGCTCAAAACCCATGGTTATAATTCTCTGGAGTCGAAGGCAAGGGTGCTCCAGGGTATGGCGCCGCTTGTGGCGGCAACGAAAGACCCGATTGAGCGAGCCCTGCGGGTGCGGATGCTCGCCGAGCGGGTTGGAGTGGATGAAGACGTTATTTTCCGAGCTCTCGGAGGGGAAAGTCTCAAGATTACCGAGAATTCTCGTCCCCGGGCTGCTTCCGAACCTGGATGGGTTCAGGCCGAAAAAATGCTCCTTCGGGCGTGCTTTGACGATGCCGTCCTCCGGGGGAGAATTTTTGAGGCCATCGACGGGGACCATTTCGCAAAGCCTGAGCATCGGCGCATTTTTCAGGCTTTGTTCCACCTTTCTTCTCGGAAGAATTTTTCTCTTTCGGATCTCGTCGATGTCTTCCGGGAGGAGGAAGACATTCAGGCGCTTATTGCCGAAATCGCTTCCCGGGAGGACTTCCAGGGTGCAACCCGTGAGGACCTTGTGACTGACCTCATTCGCCAGGTCAAGCTCTCCGCGCTGGAGCGGGAAATTCAGAGCCTCCGGGAAACCCTGAGGAGATCTCCGGATCCAGAAGGTTGGAAGCGGTACCATGCTCTCGTTAAGGAGCGGGAGAAACTTCGGAGGACTACGTGAGAGGGGAGAGAGGGAGCCTTGAGCGGGAACGGGAAAAAGAAGACCTCTCAGGATATTGCGTCCTTGGTTGAAAGCGGGAAAAAGAAGGGGTATGTAACGTTCAAGGAGCTCAACGATATCCTCGGTGACGACGCGGTCAACGTTGACAAACTCGACGATGTGTACGATACGCTTTCTGAACTTGGCATCGAGGTATCAGATGAAGAAATCTTCCGGGAAGAGGTCCCAAGTCTTGAGGCAGAGGACTGGCAGATTGAGGATGTGCGAGGCATTG